>NZ_JBFAXL010000009.1:0-247059 GCF_040680795.1 Streptomyces sp. NPDC051976 | reverse complement strand
CGTCGTAGGAGTGCGGCCATGGCCTCGGCGATGAGTGCGCCGCCGGTGGTGGCGTCCGGGACGATGACTACTTCCACGCTGGGCCTGCCGATCTGGAGAGGGCTCGTATGGTGTAGAGGTATAGACCAATCTAGCAGAGGGGTGCCGCCGCGCGGGGGGCTTCCGCAGCGCTGGCGGGTGTGCCGGTTCCTGTGGTCGACTGTGAGGGCCTTGCGGGTGCGGGCGCACCCGGAAGCGCCTGGTCGGACGCCTGTACGGAGGCACTGGTGATGTCGGGTAGCGCAGCGCCCCAGGGGCCCGCGAAGGGCAGTCCCGGCTGGATCATGTACGGCGAGATGGCCGAACAGCCGGCGGTGCTGCGCCGCATTCTGGCGGACGGCGCGCCCCACATCCGCGCCACCGCCGAGCGAATCGCGGCCAGAAGGCCGCGCTTCGTCCTGCTGAGCGCCCGCGGCACGTCCGACAACGCCGCCCTCTACGCGAAGTACCTGATCGAGGTACGGCTCGGTCTGCCGTGCGGCCTGACGTCGATGTCCACCACAACGGCCTACGGCGCCAAGCCCCATCTGGACGACGTCCTGGTGATCTGCGTCAGCCAGTCGGGCGGTTCACCCGACCTCACCGCCTCCACGAAGGCGGCCCGCGAGGCCGGGGCGATCACCCTGGCGGTGACCAACAACGAGGACTCGCCGCTCGCGGAGGTGGCCGAGTTCCATATCGACCTGCTCGCGGGCCCTGAGAAGGCGCTGCCCGCCACCAAGACGTACACCGCCGAGCTGATGGCCCTCTACCTGTTCGTCGAGGGCCTGCACGGCGCCGACGGGGCCGCCGCCCTGGCCGTCCCCGACCTCGCCGAGGAGGTGCTCGGGCGCGGCGCCGAGATCCGCCAGCTGGCGAGCCGCTACCGCTTCGCCCAGCGGATGGTCCTCACCTCGCGCGGCTACGGCTATCCGACCGCGAAGGAGGCCGCGCTGAAGATGATGGAGACCAGCTACATCCCCGCGTTGGCCTACTCCGGGGCCGACCTTCTGCACGGCCCGCTGGCCATGGTCGACAACATCTCGCCCGTCATCGCCATCGTCACCGAGGGGCGTGGCGGTCACGCGCTGCAGCCGGTGTTGGACCGGCTGCGCGGCCGCGGCGCCGATCTCGTCGTCGTCGGCCCCCCGGCGCAGGTCGCGGGCGCCTCCGCCGGCTTCGCCCTCCCCACCGCCGTGGTCCCCGAAGAGCTGCAGCCCATCCTGGAGATTCTTCCCCTCCAGAAACTCGCCTACGAGGTCACCCTCGCCCGCGGCCAGGACCCCGACGCCCCGCGAGCGATGGTCAAGGTCACCGAAACGCGCTAGGCCCCGTAGGGGCGCGGGGAACTGCGCGGCCAGCCCCCACAGGGGGTGGTCCCGGGGACGGGCGGGAGAGGCAGCCCGGGGGGAACCGCAAAAGAGAAAAGAACGCACTTCGGGCCGCGGTGCCGGGAGAGGACCCTCAGCCTCTCCAGCACCGCAGCCCGGAGCCGCCGTCGGCTCATGACCGGTGGGGTGTGCGGTTCCCCTCCGGCCGGGCAGAGCCGACCGTCGAGGCGCCGACGTAGTCAGGGCAGAGAACGCCGCGCCTCGGTCCGCTCTCCTGTGCGGGGAGGGCGGATGCCTGTCATGCCATTGTGGACTAGACCATTCCTGGTTGTCCATGGGTCTTGGGTAAAACGTGGGGGCGGTACGCTCGCAGGCGTGCCCTCCATGAACGACCTCGTACGCGAGCACACGGCCCTCGACGACTCCGACCTCGAATGGCTGCACCTGCTGGTCTCGGAGTGGCAGCTGCTCTCGGACCTGTCCTTCGCCGACCTTGTGCTCTGGGTTCCCACGCGTGACGGGACCCGCTATGTCTCGGTAGCGCAGATGCGGCCCAACACGGGCCCCACCTCCTATCAGGACGACATGGTCGGCCATTTGGTTCCCCGCGGCCGCCGCCCGCTGCTGGACGCGGCGCTGGACGAGGGCCGGATCGTCCGGGAGGGCGACCCCGAGTGGCGCGAGGAGGTCCCGGTACGGGTCGAGTCGATCCCCGTACGGCGGGACGGCCGGGTGCTGGGCGTGATCGCCCGCAACACCAACCTGCTCACCGTGCGTACGCCCAGCCGCCTGGAGCTGACGTATCTGCAGAGCGCCAGCGACCTGGCGCAGATGATCGCGGCGGGCGCCTTCCCGTTCCCCGCCGAGCAGGTGGACATGGACGCCTCGCCGCGGGCCGGCGACGGGCTGATCAGGCTCGACGCCGAGGGGATGGTGCAGTACGCCAGCCCCAACGCGCTCTCCGCGTACCACCGGCTGGGGCTGGCCTCCGACCTGGTCGGCCACCACCTGGGCAAGGCCACCGCGGAACTGGCCCCGGCGCGCGGGCCGGTGGACGAGGCGCTGGTGAAGCTGGCCAGCGGCTGGGCGCCGCGGGAGTTCGAGGTCGAGGGCGGCGACGGGGTCATCCAGCTCCGCGCCATCCCGCTCAAGCCCAAGGGCGTGCACACCGGCTCGCTGGTGCTGCTCCGGGACGTGACGGAACTGCGTCGCCGCGAGCGCGAGTTGATGACCAAGGACGCCACCATCCGGGAGATCCACCATCGGGTGAAGAACAACCTCCAGACGGTGGCCGCGCTGCTGCGGCTGCAGGCCCGCCGGATGGACTCCGACAGCGCCCGGGAGGCGCTGGAGGAGGCGGTACGCCGGGTCGGGTCGATCGCGATCGTGCACGAGACGCTGTCGCAGACCCTGGACGAGCGGGTGGAGTTCGACGAGATCGCCGACCGGGTGCTGGCGATGGTCGCGGAGATCTCGCCCGGCCGGGTCACCGCCCGCCGCACCGGGCGGTTCGGCATCCTGACCGCCGAGATCGCCACCCCGCTGTCGATGGTGCTCACCGAACTGCTGCAGAACGCCCTCGAACACGGCTTCGGGCCGGGGGAGTCGGGCAGCGTCGACATCACCGCCGCCCGCGGCCGCGAGCTGATCACCATCACCGTCCAGGACGACGGCCGCGGCCTGCCCGAGGGGTTCGACGCCCAGCAGGCGGGCAACCTCGGGCTGCAGATCGTCAGGACCCTGGTCGTAGGCGAACTCGGCGGCACCTTCGACATGGTCCCCGCCCCCGAGCGCGGCACGAAGGTCGTGCTCGAACTCCCCCTGGAAAGCTGAGCGTTCTTTTTGCCGCCCTCTCGCCTCCGGTCGCTTAGACCCGGTGTCGACGGTCGATCGTGCTCGACCCCTCGTTCCTCGGGGACTCCGCGCGTTCTCCCTTTCGACACCGGCGCGACCTTTGGCTCGATGGCTACCGGCGAACCGAGGTCTCCGATACGCGAGAAGCCCCCGGCCGGTGTGGCCGGGGGCTTCTGCGATGCTGTGTGCTGCGCGTATGGCAGGTGCTGCGCGCTGCGGTTCGGGGGAAAGCTGCGCGTCAGGCAGTGGCGTTGCGGGCCCGGTTGCGAGCGGCGCGGCGCTTCATCGCGCGGCGCTCGTCCTCGCTGAGGCCACCCCAGACACCGGCGTCCTGGCCGCTCTCCAGCGCCCACTGCAAGCACTGCTCCATGACGGGGCAGCGGCGGCAGACGGCCTTGGCTTCCTCGATCTGCAGCAGCGCAGGACCGGTGTTGCCGATGGGGAAGAAGAGCTCGGGGTCTTCCTCGCGGCAAACGGCGCGGTGACGCCAGTCCATGGCTGCTCCAACTCCTTGTGTGACAAGCACGTTGCTTGTGAATGTGAACGCTTTCACGAATCCCCTCACAGGCAACGGGACGCGATCCAGTCTTCACTGGTGCTGTCCCGCTGGTGTGTGGTAGAGGTTCGGGCTCTCAAGGGGGCCGTTTGGTCGGCCGTCCCGATCGCCACTAAGAGACTCGCAAACCTCGGCGGTAGATACAACCCCTACCGAAAAGTTTTTTTTGATTCCTCGGTGTCGCCTCAGTCACAGCCGTACTTCCATGGGGTGCAGGGCAGCCTAAACGTTCGAGTAAAAGGACTTTAGGCTCTTCCACTTACACAATCACACGCAGTGCACGGCGTACGCCTGTGAAGGTCGCGCTCGTTCGCAGTCCCAGGTGGTCGCCGTCCACCTGGAAGGGCAGTGCCGCCTGCGATTGCAAGGTGAACTCCGTCAGGTCGTGCAGGGTCACCGCGTTCTTCCCGTGCGGGCCCCGCTCCGGAGTGGAACGGATCAGCTGCGTGGCGTAGCGGGTGGCGGACAGAGCGGACATCTTGGTGACGCTCAGCAGGTCAAGGGCGGTGTCGAAGGACGCCTCGGGGGAGGCGTACACCGGCTTGTTCCCCAGGTACGTCCAGGGCGAGGTGTTGCAGATTATCGCCAGGGTCAGCCCGGTCACCGGATCCTCGTCCGGGCGCTCCAGCGTGATGGTGCCGTGCCGGCGGTGCGGGTCGGACAGGAACTGCCGGGCGACCTGGCGCAGATAGAGGGAGTGCGTGGAGCGCTTGCCCAACTCCCGCTGCTGTTCGACCCGTCCGACGACCCCGGCATCGAATCCCAGGCCGGCGCAGAAGGTGAACCAGCGCGGCGGCACGCCCTCGTCCTCACTCCCGGGGGTGCCGCTCACCAGTCCGAGGCCGACGGTCCGCGAGGACTCCGCGCGCAGCGCGTCCAGCAGGGCGCCGGTCGCCTCCACGGGGTCGTTCGGCAGTCCGAGCGCCCGCGCGAAGACGTTCGTCGAGCCGCCGGGGACCACCGCGAGCTGCGGCAGGGTGTCCGGATCGGGACCGTGGTGCAGCAGACCGTTGACCACCTCGTTGACGGTGCCGTCGCCGCCGAGCGCCACCACGAGGCCCACCTCGCCGCCCTCGGCGGCCCGCCGGGCGAGGTCCCTGGCATGCCCGCGGTACTCCGTCGTCGCCACCTCCAGCTTCAGATCACTGGAGAGAGCGGTGCTGATCACCTCACGGACCCGCGCGCTGGTGGTGGTGGCGGCAGGGTTGACCACGAGGAGTGCACGCATGGTCGACAGCGTACCTACGCTCTGGTACGGCGGGCTACGCTGATCGGTGTGAGCAAGCCCTCGAAGGAGACGCCGATGACGCCGCAGCCCGGTCCGAAGTCCGGCCGGAAGCAGCCGCGCAAGCCGCCTCAGCGGGTGGCGCAGAAGATGGCCAGGTTCGTGCCCCCCGCCGCCGAGCAGGAGACCGACCCGGCCGCCGTGGCGGCCGCGAAAGCCGCGAAAGCGGCGGCGAAGGCCGCCGCGGAGCCGACCGGCCCGCCGCCGCTGCGGCTGACCGCCGCCGCCGTCATCGCCGCCCTGGAGGGCCTGGCGGTCGCCGCCTGGGGCGTCATCCTGCTCTTCTCCGGCACCGCGAGGGACGCGGGCGCCGGAGCCGTCGTCCTGCTCTTCGCCGCGATCCCGCTGGGCGCCGCCTACGGGCTGCGACGGGCCCGCCGCTGGAGCCGCGGGCCCGCGCTGATCATGCAGCTGCTGTCGCTGCCCATCGCCTGGACGATGCTGCACAGCACCGGCGCGGTGATCGCGGGCGGCGCGGCGCTGGGCGCGCTCGCCCTGGGCGGGCTGGTGCTGCTGGTGCACCCGGCCACCACCGACGCGCTGGGCATCAGCCGCACCGCGTCGTAGCCGCCCGCGCGACCGGCCGTACCGTTACTCCTCGATCAGCAGCTTGTCCCGGAGCTGGGCCAGGGTGCGGGCCAGCAGCCTGGAGACGTGCATCTGGGAGATGCCGACCTCCTGGGCGATCTGGGACTGGGTCATGTTGCCGAAGAACCGCAGCAGCAGGATCGTCTTCTCGCGCGGCGGCAGCTGCTCCAGCAGCGGCTTGAGCGACTCGCGGTACTCCACGCCCTCCAGCGCCTCGTCCTCGGAGCCGAGGGTGTCGGCGACCGCGGGCGACTCGTCGTCGGTGTCCGGCACGTCCAGGGACAGGGTGCTGTAGGCGTTCGCGGACTCCAGGCCCTCCAGCACCTCCTCCTCGGAGATCTTCAGGTGCTCGGCCAGCTCGTGCACCGTCGGCGCCCGGCCGTGCCGCTGGGACAGCTCACCGGTTGCGGTGGTCAGCGCCAGCCGCAGCTCCTGGAGGCGGCGCGGCACCCGTACCGCCCAGCCCTTGTCCCTGAAGTGACGCTTGATCTCGCCGACCACGGTGGGTGTCGCGTACGTGGAGAACTCGACCCCGCGGTCCACGTCGAAGCGGTCCACGGACTTGATCAGGCCGATGGTGGCGACCTGCGTCAGGTCGTCCAGCGGCTCGCCGCGGTTGCGGAACCGCCTGGCCAGGTGCTCCACCAGCGGCAGATGCATCCGCACCAGCCGGTTGCGCAGCTCGGCGCGCTCCGGGGACCCCTCGGGCAGCTCGCGCAGTTCGAGGAAGAGCGCGCGGGCGCCGGCCCGGTCGTGCGGGTCGTGCGCGCGTTGCTCCTGCTGCTGATCCACCAGTTCCGCCTGCTTCGCCGCGTCCATTCCGTCCATACGGGCTTCCATACGGGTTTCGGTTTCCCCACGGGGTTCGGGATGCGGCCTGGCCGCGTGCCGCCGCCCGGCCGGGCCCGCGGGCTCCGGCTGGGCGGGTACGGAGGCGCGACCGCGCACCGCGGGCACGGCGTGCTCCGCGGGCGTACCGGGGTCTTCCCCCCGGGAGAGCTCAGCACTCATGGCGATTCCCCGTCTTCCTGCACGGTTGTACCGTCACCGGTCCGCCGGCGGACCGGGACACGCTGACCTTCGACAGGTCCGCGACGGCGGCGCTCCATCCCTGGTCCTCAGCCCTGTCCTGGACCGGCGCCGCGTTTCTTGTGCAGGCTGATACTGACCGCCTTGTCCTCCGCGACGGTGGAGTCCACCTCGCCCGCCAGTGCCGACAGCACCGTCCAGGCGAAGGTGTCCCGCTCCGGGGCCCGGCCGTCGGTGGTGGGCGCCGAGACGGTGACCCACAGCGAGTCGCCGACCAGGCGGAAGACACAGCTCAGCACAGAGCCTGGGACGGCCTGCTGCAAGAGGATCGCGCATGCCTCGTCCACGGCGATGCGAAGGTCCTCGATCTCGTCGAGGGTGAAGTCCAGCCGTGCCGCGAGACCGGCCGTGGCCGTTCGCAGCACCGACAGATAGGCCCCTGCCGCGGGCAACCGGACCTCGACGAAGTCCTTCGACCCGGGCTCGCCTGCGATCTGGGACACCCTCACCTCCACGGTGGCGCACAGTGATTGCTCTGGTTCGCAGCGACGCTATCGCGATCCGTGCCCCGATGTCGCCCGGACGGAGCACGGTCGCCGCCATGGGTGACCATGCGGCGGCCCTGATCGGAGCCTGTCCTGGGCGGTACGGGATCCGTATCTCTGTCACCCATGGTAAGCGCACGAGTACGGACTGTGGATAGAGTCCGGCGGTCTCAATTCGCATGAGAATTCGCCCGGTTCGCCGATCCGGCCGCGGGCCCGCCCGCGGGACCGGGGTCACCCGCCTGCGCGGCGAGCGCCGCGAGGGCGTCGCCGGACAGCCGCTGCACGGTCCACTCGTCCTGCGGCAGCGCGCCGATCGCACGGTAGACGCCCAGCGCCTTCTCGTTCCAGTCCAGCACCGACCACTCGAAGCGGGCGTAGCCGCGCTCCTCGCAGATCGCCGCGAGCGCGGCCAGCAGCGCCTTGCCGTGCCCGGCCCCGCGGGCCTGCGGCTGGACGTACAGGTCCTCCAGGTACACGCCCGGCACGCCGGTCCAGGTGGAGAAGTTGCGGAACCACAGCGCGAAGCCGACCACCGGGCCGCCGTCGTCCTCCTCCGCCACCAGGGCGTGGGCGACCGAGTCCGGACCGAAGAGCGCCATGTGGAGCTGCTCCGGCGTTGCCCGGGCCTCGTCCAGCGAGCGTTCGTACGCGGCGAGTTCGCGGACCAGCTCGTGGATCACGGGGATGTCGGCGGGCGCTGCGGTGCGGATCATGCCCACCAGGTTACGACCCGACCGTGTGCGCCGGACAAGAGCCGTCCCCGGGAGCGGCGGGCGGGCCGCCGCCGGGCTGGTCCGGCGGCCCGGTGACCACCGCGGCGACCCGAGTGCCGGGCGGGAAGCCGCCCTCCCCGGCCAGCGAGAAGACGCCGTGGAGCATCTTGGCCACGTAGATCCGGTCGGGGGCCAGGCCGTGCCGGTCGGCGAAGTCCGCGGCGAAGGCGTCGAGGGCCGGGGTCGTACGGGCGTAGCCGCCGTGGTGGAAGCGGTCGTCCAGCTCCCACCGGCCGCGCCGCCCGCCGAACGCGGCCTCCTGCAGCCGCAGCACCTCCGCGGCCAGGAAGCCGCCGCCGCGCAGCACCGGGAAACCGACGGCCCGCGGCTCGAGGTGTTCCCTGAGCGGCTCCTCCCGCTCCTCCGGCTCCTCCGCCAGGCCCGCCGCGAGCCCGGCCAGGGTGCCGCCGGTGCCGCAGGCGACCGCCACCACGTCGGCCGCGCCGCGCAGCTCGCGGCCCAGGTCCGCGCAGCCGCGGGCGGCCAGGGCGTTGCTGCCGCCCTCCGGCAGCACATAGGCGGGGCCGTGGCGGTCCAGGAGGGCGGCAAGCACCTCGGGCTCCGCGGCGCGGCGGTACGTGGCCCGGTCGACGAAGTCCAGCCGCATACCGTCGGCGGCGGCGCGGGCCAGCGACGGGTTCAGCGGGCGGTCGGCCAGTTCCTGGCCGCGCACCACGCCGACCGTGCGCAGCCCGAGCAGCCGTCCGGCGGCGGCGGTGGCCCGCAGATGGTTGGAGTAGGCGCCGCCGAAGGTGAGCAGCGTGCCGTGGCCCGCCTCGACCGCCGCGGCCAGGTTCAGCCGCAGCTTGCGGAACTTGTTGCCCGGCACGTCGGGGTGGATCAGGTCGTCCCGCTTCAGCAGGAGCCGCACGCCGTGCCTGGCCAGCCGCGGGTCGGCCACCTCGGTGAGCGGCGAGGGCAGCCGCGGCGTCAGGGAGGCGGGACGGACGGGACGGGCGGGCGGAAGGGGAGGGTCGGGCGGACCGGGAGGGGGCGGCGGGTCGGCGGGGGCGCTCACCCCGCCATTGTCACCCGGACGTGTGACACCCGCGGGCGGTCGGCCCGGTCGTACCCGCGGACCGGAAATCTGTCGCACCGGGTCCCATGAGGGGGATTCACGGTGCATTCTTCTCCCGTGCACGAAAAAGTCCCGGCGGTCCCGGGGACCCGAACGGCGAACGCCACTGGCGCCAGTGACGCGGGCGACGCGCTCAGCGCCACGGTGCGCGGCCTGCTGCCCTCGCTCACTCCCGCCGCCGCCCGGATCGCCTCCCTGATCGTGGAGGATCCGGCGCAGGTGGCCCGCAGCACGATCTCCGAGCTGAGTGCGCTGGCCGGCACCAGCGAGTCCTCCATCGTCCGCACCGCGCGGGCGCTGGGCTTCACGGGCTACCCCGAGCTGCGGCTGGCGCTCGCCGCGTCCGCCGCCCGCCAGGCGCCGCGCTCCACCCTGACCTCCGGCATCACCCCCGACGACTCGGCGGCCGAGGTGATCGCCAAGCTGGTGCACACCGAGTCCCAGGCGGTGCTGGAGACCGCGACCCAGCTCGACCCGGAGCAGCTGGAAGGCGCGGTCAGGGCGGTCTGCGGCGGCGGCCAGCTGCACATCGCGGGGGTCGGCGCGTCCGGTCTCGTCGCCCAGGACCTGCAGCAGAAGCTGGCCCGTATCGGCCGCCCGTGCCACGCCCACGGCGACTCGCAGTCCGCGCTGACCAGCGCGGTCCTGCTCGGCGAGGGCGATGTCTTCCTCGCCGTCTCGCACTCGGGGGAGAGCCGCGACGTGCTGGAGCCGCTGCGCCGCGCGGCGGCCGAGGGCGCGACCACGGTGGTGATCACCAACCACCCGCTGTCGGCGGCCGCCCGGCTCGCCGACTTCGTCCTGGTGTCGGCGGGCCGGGAGACCACCTTCCGGCCGGGCGCGATGGCCAGCCGGATCAGCCAGCTCGTGGTGGTCGACTGCCTCTTCGTGTGCGTGGCCCAGCGCACGTTCGACACGTCGAGCCGCGCGCTGCGCGTCACCCACCAGGCGCTGGAGAGCGACCGGACCGGCTGACCGGCCCGGCCGCCCCCAGGCGAGGAGGCCGCTAGCCGGTGACCACGTCCACGTCGTCCGCGTTCACGAACGCCACCCGGTGGTTGTAGACGATCTCGTACACCTTGGTCTGCCCGACGAAGTCGTGCTGGTCGTACGGCGCCGATCCGTCGAAGTAGATCGCGAAGTACGAGTCGGTGTTCATCGCGGGGCCCGACTCCACGTACGACTGCCCGGCGGGGATCGTGTACTTGGCGCGGGCGAGCTGCGGGCGCGGCACCCCGCCCTCGAAGGCCACGAAGTCCGGCGGGTACACCGACGCCTCCGGGTAGGCCGTGGTGTAGACGGGGATCGACGTCTTCCCCGCCTTCGGCACGATCCGGGCCGCCGTCACCGGCACGGTCGCCGGGTGCCGCGGCGAGTCCTGCAGCCACGCCTCGGTGCCGCCCCACCAGATCGCCGTCCAGCCCGGCCGCCGGTCGGCCACCACATAGGTCTCACCGGCGGGCGCCTTGTCCCCCCAGTCGTTCATCGCGCCGGTGCCCGCCGAGCCGTCCGGGTGCAGATACGGGTCGGACACCAGCGGCGAGGTGACGGACGGCGCCGTGTGCAGCGGCACGAAGCTCGACGGGGCGGCCGTCGACGTCACCGGGCAGTCGAAACTGCGGTACGGGCCGGAGAACTGCTTGTAGCCCTGGACGTCGTCGCAGTAGGTGGTGGACTGCTTGTTGGCCGCGAAACCCGGCCGGATCGCGACGACGTCGCTGCCCTGGGGCGCGGTGGCGTGGATCGGCGCGCCCAGCAGGTCGAAGAAGTGCTCCCAGTCCCAGCCGGGGCCCGGGTCCCAGTGCTGGGTGGCGACACCGCCCTCGGTGCCGCCGGGGATGTTGTCGTGGCCGAGGATGTGCGCGCGGTCCAGCGGGATGTCGTACTTCGCGGCCAGGTAGCGCACCAGCGAGGCCGTGGAGCGGTACAGGTTCTCGCTGTACCAGCTCGCGCCGTGCGTCGCCCAGCCCTCCTGCTCGATGCCGATGGAGTGCTGGTAGAAGGAGCGGTTGGCGCTGTCCCAGGCGATGTCCTTGGTGGGGATCATCTGCGTGACGTGGCCGTCCTGGGACCGTACGACGTAGTGCGCGCCCGCCGCGTAGGTCGGGTCGCGGAACAGGTCGAGCGTGCCGTCGTAGGTCTCGTCGGTGCTGTGCAGCGTGATGTAGCGGATCTGCAGGTCGTGCGGCCGGTCGGCGAGGTCGTGGCTGCCGTAGTTCCGCAGGTCGGACGGGTCGAGCAGGGTGTACGCGCCGGGGATGACGTCGCAGTGCAGCGAGCGCGGGCACTCCGGCTGCTGGCCGCTCGGCGGTGGCGTCACCTCCGTGAGGCCGAGCTTGCGCACGTCATCGCGGTCCGGGTGCAGACGCGCGGTCGGCGCCAGCGTGATCCGCTGGCCGTCCTGCGTGGTGCGGTCGGCGCCGGTGCGCAGGGTGGCCCAGACACCGTCGGCGAACGCCTGCGCGACCTTGTCCTCGGTGGACTGGCTGTACCGGGCCGCCGCGGCGTACCAGCCGTCGAGCGTGCGCGGCGGCCTGCCGTGGCCGTAGCTCCTGGCGTACGAGGCGAGCAGCGCCGCGCCCCCGCGGATGTTCTGCGCCTCGTCACCCTGGACGGCGGCGGTGTCGGTGCCCAGCAGCGCCGCGGCGGCGGCCGCCGTGTGCTCCGCGGGGGCCTTGAGCAGGTCCGCGTAGCGCGGCGACTGGGTGCTCAGGCCGTCGGCGTCGAGTTCCGCGGCGGTGAGGTCCGTCAGGTTCATCGGCCCGTATCCGGCCTCGGCGTTGGACTGCCCGGCGTGCGCCTCCCAGCGGGTCTCGTCGTACGACACCGCCTCCAGCACGGGCAGCGGTACGCCGAACTCCGCGGCCGCCGCGGTGAACTCCGCCTGCCGCGCGGCCTGCGGGTCGTCGGCGTGCGCGGAGGTGGTGCTGACGGCGGTCACGGACAGTCCGGCCAGCAGCGTCAGGGCGGCGGCCAGCGAGAGCGTCCTGTGTCTGCGGGTGGGTCCGAGCGGGCTGTGCATCCAGGCTCCTCGCGTTGCGTATGGGCAGGAAGTGCTGGGCGCAGCCTGTCGATTGGCTCTGGCAGTAAGCAACTACCTGGACGTAAAACGTGGAAGTTTTTGCCAGCCGGTCGGAGCGATCTCCGGAACACACCCCGGGGAAGGGCTGGCGTTGACGCGAGCGTCAAGGTTTACGGTCGTCGGTATGCGCATCGGCGAACTCGCGGAGCGGGCCGGGACCACCACCCGGACGCTGCGCTACTACGAGTCCCTGGGGCTGCTGCCGCCCGCCGACCGGGCGGGCAACGGCTACCGGTCCTACGACGAGGAGCACCTGCGGCTGCTGGAGCAGATCCGGGTGCTGCAGGACTTCGGCTTCGGCCTGGAGGAGACCCGGCCGTTCGTCGAGTGCCTGCGGGCAGGCCACCCCGCGGGGGACACCTGTGCCGCCTCCCTGGAGGTCTACCGGCGCAAGCTCGCCGAACTCGACGCCTGCGTCGACCGGCTCCAGGAGGTACGCGCCCAGGTCGCCGCGCAACTGGCCCGCGCCGAGCTGGAGGCCGCGGCCGCGGTCCCCGGCGGACCGGCGCCGCAGTGCGAACTCGCCACCACCACCGAGGGGAAGCCCACACATGAGCACGTCCACTGATTCCGCCGCGTCGCTGACCACCGTCACCGACGCCACCTTCGCCGACGAGGTGCTCGGCTCCGAGCTGCCGGTGCTCGTCGAGTTCACCGCCGACTGGTGCGCGCCCTGCCGGATGATCGCCCCGGTGCTCGCCGAGATCGCCGCGGAGGAGGCGGACCGGCTGCGGATCGTCCAGATCGACGTGGACACCAATCCGGAGACCCAGTCCGCCTACGGCGTGCTGTCGATGCCCACCCTGATGGTCTTCCGGGCCGGTGAGCCGGTGAAGTCCATGGTGGGCGCCCGCCCCAAGCGCCGGCTGCTGCAGGAACTCGCCGACGTCGTCTGAGTATTCGCGGCCCGCGGCTGCCGGTCACCGCGGCTGCCGGGGCACCGCGCTCAGGCCAGGAAGAGACGGCCCGTCGGCTCCTCGTGGCCGTCCGCGGTGTGCCAGTAGTCGCGGGTCTCCACCGCCAGCCCGTCGGCGTCGAAGCGAACGAACACGCAGCCCGCGAGGGCGGTGGGGCGCTCGGCGCCCTCGTCCTTCTCCATGGCCAGCACCCGGAACTCGGCGACCGCCAGGCCGTCCGCGCCCACGATCGGCGTGCCGAAGCGGACGTCGGCGCCGCCCTCCGCGGCGAAGGACCAGCGCAGGTACTCGGCGAGTTCGGCGCGGCCGCGGTGCGGCGGGCGGAACGGCATCGAGCGGTGCACACAGGTCTCGGCGTAGAGCGCGAGGATCGCGTCCACGTCGTGCCGCGCCCAGGCGGCCTCCCAGACTCTGACGAACCGTTCGGCGGCGGCGTGGGCATCCATGGGCCCATGCTGCCGTGAATCCCGCCGCGGAATGCGGCGCGCGGTCAAAAAAGCCCCCGCCCGCCGGTACGGGGGACCAGACGGACGGGGACGATTTTTGACCAGCCGGGTTTCTCCGGCGCATATAAGAGCGCCTGGGTTACAGGGATGTGACATCCCCTCAGTGTGGCGCGCGCCACATTTTCCCGGCTGTTCTCCCACCGGCACCACGAGCGCCGGAAAAGCGCCGCGCCCGGCACGTCGTGACGACGTGCCGGGCGCGGTTGCCTGGTCCGGAGGAGCGGGTCCGGAGGGGTCAGGCCTGCTTGGTCTCCCAGAAGATCTTGTCGATCTGGGCGATGTAGTCCAGGGCCTTCTGCCCGGTCGCCGGGTCGTTCGACGCCTTCGCCGCGCTCAGCGCCTTGAGGGTGTCGTTGACCAGCTGGTGCAGCTCCGGGTACTTCTCGAAGTGCGGGGGCTTGAAGTAGTCGCTCCAGAGCACCGATACGTGGTGCTTGGCCAGCTCGGCGCGCTGCTCCTTGATCAGGACCGCGCGGGTGCGGAAGTCCGCGTCCTCGTTGGCCTGGTACTTCTCCTGGACCGCCTTGACGGACTCGGCCTCGATGCGGGCCTGGGCAGGGTCGTATACGCCGCAGGGCAGGTCGCAGTGGGCGCTGACCTTGACCTTGGGCGCGAACAGGCGAGTGAACATGGCTGTCCTTCCTCGTGATCGTCTTTCCACGTGGGAGATTACTCCCTGGGAGAGTCGTTTTCTCGTGTGCCCCTGGTGGCTTAGGACAAAAGTCTGGTGCCACTCTGGGGTTGGTGGAGAAACGAACCAGGAGGCGGAGGATGCGGGAGCAGGGGGCCAGGCTGTCGTGGCAGCTTGCCGAGGTCACCGGTCCGTCGATGGCACCCACGCTGCTGCACGGGGACTGGCTGCTGATCCAGCGGATCAGCAGCGGCGCCGAGCAGGTGCGTGAGGGGGACGTGGTGGTGCTGCGGCATCCGCTGCAGCAGGACCTGCTGATCGTCAAGCGTGCCGTGGAGCGGCGCGAGGGCGGCTGGTGGGTGCTGGGCGACAACTCGTTCGTGGAGAACGACAGCCGGGAGTTCGGGACGGTCCCGGACGAGCTGGTGCTGGCCAGAGCCCGGGGGCGGTTCCGGCCGCCCCGGGAGCTTCAGCGGTCGGTGGCGGGTGTGGCGTCGTGGGCGGCGTCCTGTGTGCGGCTGCTGCGTCCCGACCGCTCGTTCTCCAGGCGCTTGCGGGCCCGGTAGGCCGCCACGTTGGCGCGGGTGGCGCACCGGTCGGAGCAGTAGCGGCGGGAGCGGTTGGTCGAGGTGTCGATGTAGGCGTTGCGGCAGGGCGCCGCCTCGCAGATGCCGAGCCGGTCGGCGCCGAGCGTGGTGAGCTGCACGGCCAGGCCCATGCAGGCGGTCGCCGAGTAGGACGCGCTCGCGTTGACGGCGTTGTCGGCGAGGTGCATGTGCCAGTCGGGGCGGCCGGTGGCGTCGTTCAGGTAGTCGTGCCCCGAGATCTGCGGGCTGACCGGGAACTCCAGCATCAGCGCGTTGAGCAGGTCCACCGCGCGCACCTCGTCCTCCTCGTCGGCGGCCTCGAAGACCCCGCGCAGCCGGGTGCGCACCGCGCGCAGCCTGGCCACGTCCGCGTCGACGGCCCGCGCCGCCGCGTGGGTGCTGGCGCCGAACAGTTCCCGTACGGCCTCGACCGTGGTGAGCGCGTCCGTGCCGCGCTGCGGCTCCTCGCTGTTCACGAGGCGCACGGCGTAGTCCGAGTAATAAGCCAGTTCCACTTGTGGTCCTTACGATGTGCGGTCTAGTCTCGGTAATGGCCGAACGGGCTACCAGGGTATTACGGAACGGAGGAACTCGTGGTGTCTGTGGCGACGGAGAACGTCTGGCGGGTCTGGCAGGAGAGCTGGGATCGCCAGCAGGAGTGGTACCTGCCCGACCGCGAGGAACGCTTTCGGGTGATGCTGGACATGGTCGAGGCCACGACCGGCACCGCACCCAGGGTGCTCGACCTCGCATGCGGTACCGGAAGTATCACGGACCGGCTGCTCAAGAGGTTCCCGTCGGCGGTCAGTACCGGCGTCGACCTGGACCCGGCGCTGCTCACCATCGCCCGCGGCACCTTCGACGGCGACCCCCGGGTGACCTTCGTGACCGCCGACCTCAAGGACCCGCGGTGGGCGGAGCGGCTGCCGCACCGCACGTACGACGCCGTGCTCACCGCGACCGCGCTGCACTGGCTGCCCAGCGAGCAGCTCCGGGTGCTCTACGGGCAGATCGCCGGGCTGGTCCGCCCGGGTGGTGTCTTCCTCAACGCCGACCACATGCCCGACCCGGCCACCCCGCTGGTCAACGCGGCCGAGAGCGCGCTGCGGCACGCGCGGATGGACGGGGCCAAGGCGGAGGGCGTCCTCGACTGGCGCGAGTGGTGGCAGCAGGCCGCCGCCGACCCGCTGCTGGCCGCTCCGACCGCCGAGCGGTTCGCGATCTACGGCGAGCACGCCGACGGCGACACCCCGCCCGCCGAGTGGCACGCCCGCACCCTGCGCGAGGCGGGCTTCGCCGAGGCCCGTACGGTCTGGTCCTCGCCGGCCGACGCGATGGTGCTGGCCCTGCGCTGACGCCCGCTCAACAGGGCGTTGGGACAGGGGACTTGGAACGGAACAGGGGGTACGGGCCAATGGCCCGTACCCCCTTGTCGCGGGACGTCGCGTCACAGTACCTTTGATAGGAAGGCCTTCGTGCGGTCGTGCTGCGGGTTGCCCAGCACCTCACGGGGATGACCCGACTCGACGACCAGGCCGTCGTCCATGAAGACCAGCGCGTCGCCCACCTCGCGGGCGAATCCCATCTCGTGGGTCACCACGATCATCGTCATGCCGTCCTCGGCGAGGCCGCGCATGACGTCCAGGACGTCGCCGACCAGCTCGGGGTCGAGCGCCGACGTCGGCTCGTCGAAGAGCATCAGCTTGGGCTCCATGGCCAGCGCACGGGCGATCGCCACCCGCTGCTGCTGGCCGCCGGAGAGCTGGGACGGGTAGTTGCCCGCCTTGTCGGCGAGGCCGACCCGGTCCAGCAGCCGCTGCGCACGCTCGCGGGCGACCGCCTTGGTCTCCCGCCTGACCTGCACCGGACCCTCCATGACGTTCTCGATCGCCGTCATGTGCGGGAACAGGTTGAAGCGCTGGAAGACCATGCCGATGTCGCGCCGTGTGGCGGCGACCTCGCGGTCCTTCAGCTCGTGCAGCCGGTCCCCGCGCTGCCGGTAGCCGACCAGTTCGCCGTCGACCCACAGCCGGCCGGCGTTGATCTGCTCCAGGTGGTTGATGCAGCGCAGGAAGGTGGACTTGCCGGAACCGGACGGTCCGATCAGACAGAACACCTCCCGGGGGGCGACCTCCAGGTCGATCCCCTTGAGGATGTGCGCGGCGCCGAACGACTTGTGGACGGCTTCCGCCCTGACCATCGGCTGGCCGCTGTTCGGGGTGCTCATGCTCAGGCCACCTTCGGTCGGCGCAGGGTGGACAGGTTCGCCTTGACCTTCTGCCAGGGCGTGAGCGGCAGGCTGCGCAGCGATCCCCGGGCGAAACGGCGCTCGAGGTAGTACTGGCCGACGCTGAACACGCTGGTCAGGACCAGGTACCAGATGGAGGCGACGAAGTACATCTCCATGATCGCGCTGGCCGAGTTGCCGATGTCCGAGGTGGTGCGCAGCAGTTCGGTGTACTGCACGACCGATACCAGCGACGAGGTCTTCAGCATGTTGATGAACTCGTTGCCGGTCGGCGGGATGATCACCCGCATGGCCTGCGGGAGCACGATCCGGCGCATCGTACGGGAGCTGGTCATACCCAGCGCGTGCGCCGCCTCGGTCTGGCCCTCGTCCACCGACTGGATGCCCGCGCGCACGATCTCCGCCATGTAGGCGCCCTCGTTGAGGCCGAGGCCCAGCAGGGCGACCACGAACGGGGTCATGACGTCGACGGTGTTGTTCTTGTAGATCGGCCCCAGGTTGATGATCGGGAAGATCAGCGAGAGGTTGAACCACATGAGGAGCTGCACGTACACCGGAGTGCCGCGGAAGAACCAGATGTAGAGCCAGGCGACGCCGCCCGTGACCGGGTTCTTCGACAGCCGCATCACCGCGAACAGCACACCGAGCACCAGGCCGAGGGCCATGGAGGTGATGCTGATCACGACGGTGTGGACCAGGCCGGTCTTCAGGACCGTGGGGTCGAAGAGCTTATCGCCCACGGTCTTCCAGATGATGTCGCCCTGGGAGAACGCGTAGCCGAGCCAGGCCAGCAGGACCACGACCACCACGGCGCTGACCCAGCGGCCGTAGTGGCGTACCGGGATGGCGCGAATGGCCTCGTACGGGGCCGGGGCCGCCGGGCCTGCGCCCGGGGCGGCCTTGGCTATCTCGTCAGTCACGGTGACTGCCCTTCCGTGCCGCAGTGTTCCGCACGGTCAGGCCCCGCCGTTGACGGCGGCCGAGGAGATGGCGCCGGTGGTCGCGTTCCACTTCTCCAGCACCTTGCCGTAGGTGCCGTCGGCGATGATCGCGTCCATGGCGGCCTTGAGGGCGTCACGCAGCTGGACGTTGCTCTTGTCGACCGCGATGCCGAACGGGCCGGAGTCGGCGGGGGAGCCCGCGACCTCGAAGTCGTTGCCGTTGCCGGACTTCTGGGCGATGTACGCGGCCACGGGGGTGTCATTGAGGTCGGCGACCGCGCCGCCGGCCTTGACGCGGGTCTGCGCCTCGGCGTCGGTGTCGAAGGCCTGGATGTTCAGGCCCTTGCTGCCGCACGCCGTCTTCTGCTTCTTGAAGGCGTCGTCGTAGATGGTGCCGCGCTGGACCGCCACGGTCTGACCGCACACGTCGGCGAGCGACTTGATGCCCTTGGGGTTGCCCTTCTTCACCAGAAGGGACGAACCGGAGGTGTAGTAGTCGACGAAGTCGACGCCCTTGCCGATCTTCTTGCCCTTGTCGTCAAGACCCTGCTGGCGGGCCTTGGTGTCGCTCATAGCGGACATCGCGATGTCCTCGCGACCGGTGTAGAGAGAGGTGATCAGACCGTCGAAGTTGCCGTTGGTGAACTGGAACTTCACGCCGAGCTGCTTGGACAGCGCGTCCGCGATGTCCGGGTCGATACCGACGATCTTGCCGTTCTCGGTCTGCTCCATCGGCGCGTAGGAGGCGTCGGTGCCGACCTTGATCGTCCCGGCGTCCTGGTACTTCTTGGGCAGCTTGCCGAAGAGCGGGGCGCCCGACTTGTTGGGCGCGGACGAGCCACCTGCGGTGTTGCCCGAGTTGTCGTCCTTCTTCGTCTGGTCGCCGCACCCGGTGAGCACCAGGGCGCCGGCGACCGCTACTGCGGCGACCGCGGTCAGACGGGTTATCGCGGCCGAAGGCCGGGTCGAGCGTGCGGTCATCGCTGTGTCCTCCTGCGAGGTGAGGGTCTTCGTGCAGTGGACATGGCACACGCCTTCGCGTACCGCCACCGTGTGTGATCTGTGCATCTTGCCATCCGGACAGCCCCAGTCAGGGGTCCGGTTGTGTCAAAATCGGATAACGGGCGATCCCCGGGCTCTCATCGGGCCGGTACACCAAGGCCGGACCACGATGGGGCCATGCCGATCAATTTGCACTCGTCAGCGGAAACAGTCTTCCGGTAGAACGGGTCCTTACCCCTCATCCGGGGCCCATGGCGTGCGTGCGGCACGTCTGGCGTCGGTCGCCACCATGCTCACTCGTATCCGGTGGCACTTTCGCCGAGCCCACCTCCTCCCACGCCCGGGCGGAGTACTCTCACTCACCATTCCGACAAAGGGGTCAAAAAGTGGCAGCGGAGATCGTTAATTCCCGGACCGACACGGACAGCGCCGACGGCGCCTTCCCGATCGATCCGGTCTTCGCCCTGCACCGCGGCGGCAAGATGGAGGTCACCTCCACCGTGCCGGTGCGCGACGCCGACGATCTGTCGCTCGCGTACACGCCCGGTGTCGCGGAGGTCTGCACGGCCATCGCGGAATCGCCCGAGCTGGTCCACGACTACACCTGGAAGTCCCAGGTCGTCGCGGTGGTCACCGACGGCACCGCGGTGCTGGGGCTCGGTGACATCGGTCCCGAGGCGTCACTGCCCGTGATGGAGGGGAAGGCGATCCTCTTCAAGCAGTTCGGCGGGGTCGACGCCGTGCCGATCGCACTCGCCTGCACCGACGTCGACGAGATCGTGGAGACCGTGGTCCGGCTCGCGCCGTCGTTCGGCGGCGTCAACCTGGAGGACATCTCCGCCCCCCGCTGCTTCGAGATCGAGCGCAAGCTCCAGGAGCGGCTGGACATCCCGGTCTTCCACGACGACCAGCACGGCACCGCGGTCGTCACCCTCGCCGCGCTGCGCAACGCCGCCAAGCTCACCGGGCGCAGCCTCGGCGAACTGCGCGCGGTGATCTCCGGCGCCGGGGCCGCCGGGGTCGCCATCGCCAAGATCCTCATCGAGGCGGGCATCGGCGACGTGGCGGTCACCGACCGCAAGGGCGTCGTGCACGGCAGCCGCGACGACCTCAACTCCGTCAAGCGCGAGCTGGCCTCGTATACGAACAAGGCCGGGCTGACCGGTTCGCTGGAGTCCGCCCTCGACGGCGCCGACGTCTTCATCGGCGTCTCCGGCGGTACGGTCGCGGAGTCCGCGGTGGCCACCATGGCCAAGGGCGCGCTGATCTTCGCGATGGCCAACCCGACCCCCGAGATCCACCCGGACGTCGCCCACAAGTACGCCGCGGTGGTGGCCACCGGGCGCAGCGACTTCCCCAACCAGATCAACAACGTCCTCGCGTTCCCCGGGATCTTCGCCGGCGCCCTCCAGGTCCGGGCCTCCCGGATCACCGAGGGCATGAAGATCGCCGCCGCGGAGGCGCTGGCCGCGGTGGTCGCCGACGAGCTGAGCGCCGACCGGGTCATCCCGTCGCCCTTCGACTCCCGGGTCGCCCCCGCGGTCACCGCCGCCGTCGCCGCGGCGGCGCGCGCCGAGGGCGTCGCCCGCCGCTGAGGCTCCCGCCCGCGGCGGACGGCGTGCGCGGTGTGTGTCACACCCGCGCGCTGTTCCGCCGCGTGCGGCACGGCCCCTAGGGTCGGCGTATGTATGCCGCATACGCAGCCAGCATCGATCCCGAAGCACCGCTCACCGGCCTCGAACTGGGGGAGCGCCCCGAGCCGCCCCGGCGGGAGGGGTGGACGACCGTCACCGTCAAGGCGGCCTCGCTCAACCACCACGACCTGTGGTCGCTGCGCGGGGTGGGCCTGGGCAAGGAGAAGCTGCCGATGATCCTCGGCTGTGACGCCGCCGGGATCGACGAGGACGGCAACGAGGTCGTCCTGCACTCCGTGATCGGTCAGAGCGGCCACGGCGTGGGCCCCGACGAGCGCCGCTCGATCCTCACCGAGCACTACCAGGGCACCTTCGCCGAGCGGGTGACCGTACCGACGTGGAACGTGCTGCCCAAGCCGAAGGAGCTGTCCTTCGAGGAGGCGGCCTGCCTGCCGACGGCCTGGCTGACCGCGTACCGCATGCTCTTCACCAACGCCGGGGTGCGCCCCGGGGACTCCGTCCTCGTCCAGGGCGCCGGCGGCGGCGTGGCCACCGCCGCGATCGTGCTGGCCCGCGCGGCGGGACTGCGGGTCTACGCCACCAGCCGTGACGAGGCCAAGCGGCAGCGGGCTCTGGAGGTCGGCGCGCACGCGGTGTTCGCGTCCGGCGAGCGGCTGCCCGAGCGGGTGGACGCGGTGATCGAGACGGTCGGCGCGGCGACCTGGTCGCACTCGGTGAAGTCGCTGCGGCCGGGCGGCACCCTGGTCATCTCGGGTGCCACCAGCGGCCAGAACCCGCCCGCCGCGGAGCTCAACCGGATCTTCTTCCTCGAACTGCGGGTCGTCGGCTCCACCATGGGCGACAAGGACGAGCTGCGGGACCTGCTCTCCTTCTGCGCCCTCACCGGTGTCCGCCCGGTCATCGACTCGGTCCTCCCGCTGGACCGCGCCCCCGAGGCGTTCGCCCGCCTCGCCTCGGGAGACCTCTTCGGCAAGCTCGTCCTCACCGTCTGAGGAACGGCCCGCCGGGGCGGTCCTAACCCGGGCGGTGGTGGAGGACCGCGGTGATGTGGGCCGCCGCCGCTGAGAGGTGGCGGCGGACCTCGCGGAGCTGGGCGTCGTCGACGCCGAGGTCACGGGCGGCGTCGCGGACGTCGTCGCGGAAGCGGTCGAGGAGGCGCTCCAGGTCGCGGGCGGGGTCGGCGGAGGGCGGCGCGGCGGTGTCGTCGCGGGTCCACTCCGGTGCGGGCGGCGGGGGCGTCTCCTTGCGCGCGCCGCCGCCGAACTGGCCCAGCTCGCGGGTGAGTTCGGCCAGCCCCTCGCGCAGCCCGGCCTGCCAGTCGCCGCCCCTGGCGTGCGACTGCACCTGCTCCTGCACCTGGCGGGCGATCCGCTCCATCTCGTCGCGCGCCGCGGTGGCCTGCCGCCGCGCGTCGCGGGCCTCCTCCTTGGCGCGCCTGCTCTCCTCCTTGGCCCGCTGCGCCTGCTCCTTCCACTCCTGCCGGGGCGAGGACGACGTCCGCGCCTCCTGCGCGGCGGCCGCCACCTCGCGGCGCAGGTCGCCCGCGGCGCCGCGGACGTCCTCGCGGATCTCGGCGGCCAGGGTGGAGACGGACTCGCGGATCTCGGCCTCCAGGCCGGCGATCTCGTCGGCGCGGTCGGCGAGTTCGCCGCGGCCGGCGTCGGTGAGGGAGTACACCTTGCGGCCCCCCTCGGTGGAGTGGGTGACCAGCCCCTCCTTCTCCAGCTTGGCCAGCCGCGGGTACACCGTGCCGGCGGAGGGCGCGTACAGCCCCTGGAAGCGCTCCTCCAGCAGCCGGATCACCTCGTAGCCGTGCCGCGGCGACTCGTCGAGCAGCTTGAGCAGATACAGCCGGAGCCGGCCGTGGGCGAAGACGGGCGCCATGTCAGATGTCCTTCCGGAACGAGGGCGCGTCCTCCAGCGGTGGCCTGCGCAGTACGGCGATCGCGCCGGAGACGGTGGTGGCCTTCAGGCGGGCGCCGCCGGTGCCGATCCGGCCGGTGATCCGCTTGGCCCCCCACTGGCCGGTGACGGTCAGCTCGTCGAAGGCACACGAGACCCGGCCGCTGGTGGTGTTGGCGTCGACCTCCGCGTCGCCCGGTTCGGGGATGCGGATGGCGATCTCGCCGGAGACGGTGGTGAGCTTGACGTCGGCGCCCGCGGACGGGTCGAGGTCCAGCACCATGTTGCCGCTGACCGAGTCGGCCTTCACCCGGGGGCCGCTGCCCTCGACGACGGTGAGGTCGCCGGAGACGGTGTTGACCCGCAGTTCGCCGGAGACCGACTGGGCCTCGACGTTGCCGCCGACGGTGTTGGCCTTCACCGGGCCGGTCAGTCCCACCAGCGTGGTGTCACCGGTGACGCCCTGGACGACGGTCTCCCCGGAGATGCCGGAGATCACCGCTCCGGCGCCGACCACGCCCACCTCGACCTTGGTGTGCGCCGGCACCGCGAGCGAGACCACCGCGTGCCGCTGCCAGCCCTTGCGGTCGTACCACTTGAGGAAGCCCTTCCAGGACATGTCCTCGTAGGTGACGGTGAGGGTGGAGCCGCGCTGGTAGATCTGCAGCGGTGGACCGTCGATCTCGGTGACCTCCACCCTGGCCGGACCCTCCTCGACCCCGACGACGTTCACCGCGCCGTTGACGATCCGTACGCTCAGGGTGTCCACCCGCTCGTCGAAGACGAACTTCTCCGGCTGTGTCACGGTCCGGTCCGACGTGCCGCTCATCGTGCCCCTCCTCCGGGTGCGCCGTAGACGCAACATATCGCGTCTTCCGAGAAACACGATATATCGCGTGGCGTGGAAGTCAAGCGGTATCGCGACCGGTCTTACGCGTTCTCACGCGATACACGTCACGCGTACCGCCCGGCTCACTCGTCGCTCACTCCTCGTCGTCGTCCTCGTCGTCGAGCCGGGCCAGCCAGGTGGCAAGACGCTCCACGGGGATCTCGAACTCGGGGTTGAGATCGACGAACTCCCGCAGCCGGTCGGAGAGCCAGTCGAAGCTGACCTCCTCCTCGCCGCGCCGGCTTGCCAGCTCCTCGATACCGCGGTCGGTGAAGTACAAGATCTGCTCCGGAACAGGGATGGGACGGGTGGGCGGAGGGGAAGAACGGGAGGGACGAGACGGGACGTATACCGCAAGGATAGGCAGTGGGTCCGAGGGGCCCGGCGGAGGACCTGACTGCCGGGCCCGCCTGGGCTAGCCTTCGGAGAAGATCAGGTCTTTGGGGGGTGGCATGGGGGCGGAGAGCGCTGCCGCCGGAGTGTCGGGCGGCTTAGGGAGTACGCCGTGAGCCCGCACGGCGGCGGGGGCGCGGATGACGACCCCGTCGACCCCGCCGAGACCCTGGTCCCCCTCGTGCGCGAGGCCACCGTACGCATCCACGGCAGCGAGCCCGGGTATCCCCTGCGTGGCAGTGGATTCTTCGTCGCCCCGAACTGGGTGCTCACCTGCGCCCACGTGGCGCTGGCCGGACAGGAGGGGGCCGTGGGGGAGGCGGCGCGGAAGGTGACGGTCGGCCACGGCGACCGGATGCTGACCGGCGTCGTCGAATGGGCCGAGCCCGCCGTGAGCCCCGGCCCCGGCCACCGCTGGCCCGCGCCCGACCTCGCGCTGATCCGGCTGCTCGACCACGCCGACCACCCCTGCGTCTGGCTCACCGAACGCACCGCCAAGGGCTACACCACCAACCAGGTCGCGTTCTTCGGCTATGTGCCGACCGACGGCGCCACCGGCGACTTCGCCGCGTCGGAGGAGGACAAGTACCAGGAGTACAACGGCCGTTGCACCATCAGCGGCCAGCTCGGCAACGGCGGCATCCTCAAGCTCGGCAACGAGGACGAGATGCCGCACGGCATCTCCGGCGGCCCGGTCGTCGACCTGGTGCGCGGCGAGGTGATAGGGGTGCTCAAGGCCCGGCGCACCGCACGCGACGGCGGACTCGCCGTCGGCATCCAGCAGTTGCGGCGGCTGCCGGTCGCCGCCGCGCCGGAGGACGACCTCTACCACCGGGTGATGAGCGCGCACGACCTGCACCACGCCGACCGCTACGCCAACACCCGCGGCCAGCAGGTCACCTGGACCGACGCGCACAGCGAGATCGGCGCCGTCGCGGGCCGCGCCCTGACCGCGGGGCAGCGCACCGCGCTGCTCGGCAGGCTCGCCCTGCTGCCGCCGCCCGCCAGTGCCAGGAACCTCCAGGACACCGTGGCCGGGGTGCGCGGCAGCCTGCCGCAGGGCCTGCCGCTCGCCCCCCGCGCCTGGCGCGACGGCCTCGGCCTGCTCTACGACCTGCGGCGCGGCAGCACCGAACTGGAGGCCGTGCTGCGCTACGCGGTGCACGCCGCCACCGCGGACCGGCTGCGCGCCGCCGACGACGGGGCCGAGCGCGCGCTGTGGCACTGGGCGCAGGAGGCGGCGGCCGACGCCGAAGGGCTCACCCGGCTGTTCCGCTCCACCCTGGTCACCGAGCGCAAGGCCCGGCTGCGGGCCCGCTCCACCCTGGCCGTCGTGGACCCGGCGCCGCCCGCGCCGGGCGCCGGACGCCCGCTGCACCCCGAGGCGCTGCTGGAGATCATCCCGCGCGGCTGGGAGCCGGGCCGCTTCGACTGGCGGGTCAGCGTGCTGCCGGTGAGCGGCGAGGCGGAGTGCATCGAGGAGGACTTCCACGGCACCGCCTTCCACCAGCTGCCCGACCGGCTGCGGGAGCCGCTGGACGAGGCGTTCCGCCGCTGCGACGAGCCGGGCAACGACGCGCTGCTCCAACTGGCCGTCCCCGGCTACCTGGTGGCCTTCGCCGCGGACACCTGGCCGATAGGGCCCGGCGGGGCGCCGCTGGGCGCGGTCCGGCCGGTCGTCGTGCGGCGCACCGACACGCCGCCGTGGGACGACCCGGTCCTGGCGGCCGAGCGGGTCGACCGCTGGCACACCCTGCACGACCGGCAGCTGGGCCCGGCGCCCCTCGACTGCGACGAGGGCGCCGCGAACGCGCTGCCCGGCGAGGACGTACTGCGCGGCCACCCCCGCGACACCCTGCCGGTGCTCTGCCGCTCGGGTGCCACCGGGCCCGACGCGCTGCACCGCCTCGTGCGCGGCGGCCACCCGGTCGCGCTGTGGCGCCGCGAGCCGGTGGAACCCGACGCGGTCTGCGACGACTTCCACCGCGGCATCGCCCGTACGGTACGCGTCGCGCGCTTCGCCGGACGGCTGCCCGGCGCGCTGGTGAGTCTGCGTGCGGCCGTGGCGGACGGGGTACCGGAGGCGTACTGGTCGCGGGGACTGGCACTGCTCTACGACGACCCGACCCGACCCCTACCCGGAACCGACGAGCTGCTGGAGACTCCATGAGGGACGAGGTATCGAGGTGAGTGACGTGACCGAAGCCAGTCCGGCCGGTGAGTGGCTCATCTACCGCGGCACCGGGGAACCGCACACCGGGATCGACGGACTGCCCGAACCGCCGCCCTGGCGGGACTTCGACGGCGGCCCGCTGGTCGCGCCCGGGCCGGACGCCGACAGCTCGTCCGCCCGCAGGCTCGGCGCGTACCGGCACATGGCCGAGATGCACCGTCCCAGCCCCGAGGAGCTGGAGATGGTCAACGCGGCGCTGTACCTGCGCCGCCCGCTGCTGGTCACCGGCAGCCCCGGCACCGGCAAGAGCACGCTGGCGCACGCGGTGGCGTTCGAGCTGGGCCTGGGCCGGGTGCTGCACTGGCCCATCGTCAGCCGCAGCGTGCTGCAGGACGGCCTCTACCGGTACGACGCCATCGCCCGCCTCCAGGACACCCAGATCGCGGCGAACTCCGGCACCGCCCCGCCCGGCGGCATCGGCAGCTACATCCGGCTCGGCCCGCTGGGCACCGCGCTGCTGCCCACCGCCAAGCCGCGCGTGCTGCTCATCGACGAGCTGGACAAGAGCGACATCGACCTGCCCAACGACCTGCTCAACGTGATGGAGGAGGGCGAGTTCGGGATACCGGAGCTGGAGCGGCTGGCCGAACGCGAGCCACAGGTCGACGTGTTGACCGACGACGGTGCCAAGGTCACGCTGCGCGAGGGCCGGATCCGCTGCCGCGCCTTCCCGTTCGTGATCCTCACCAGCAACGGCGAGCGGGACTTCCCGGCGCCGCTGCTGCGCCGCTGTATCCACCTGGAGCTGGGCAACCCCGATCACAAGCGGCTGTCCACGGTGGTCCGCGCACACCTCGGCGACGAGGCGGCCACCGTCGGCGACGACCTGGTCACGCGCTTCCTGGAGCGCTCGCGCAGCGAACTGCTCGCCACCGACCAGCTGCTGAACGCCATCTACCTCACCCACCATGCCGCCCCGCCCACCCGCACCCGGCTGGCCGACATGCTCATCCAGCGGCTCGACCGGCCCAGGTGAGGCGGCCATGGCCGATCCGAACCCCGACCCACGGCGTGCCATGTCGGCCCCACCGCCTGCCGAGGAGCGCGACCCGCTGGCCGAGGTCGTCGCCGCGCTGAGCCGTGCCGGTCTCGACCCGGGAGCGACCGAACTCGCCGACGCGCTGTGGCTGGCGCGGTGGTCGCGGCCCAGCGGCGCCCTGCCCGGCGCGGCGTCCGAACCCGGCCGCCCCGGCACCGACGGCACCGGCGGTTCCCCCTTCGGCCGCGGCGACGGGCAGCCCGGCGACCGCACACCCGCGCACGGCACCGTCCTGCCGCCCCTCCCGCCCGCCCCGGCCGACGACCGCCTCGTCACGCTCTACCCCGGCGCCGGCGCGCCCGGCCGGACCCGTACCGGCGCCGGCGCCGCCGCGCTCACCGTCGCCGTGCCCGAGGCGCCCGCGCTGCCGCGGCTGCTCGAACTCCAGTCGGCGCTGCGGCCGTTACAGCGCTACCACAGCCCCGCCCGCCCGCTGCGCGAGGTGCTCGACGAGTCGGCGACCGCCGAGCGCAGCGCCAGCGCCGCGGGACTCCTGCTACCGGTCTTCCGGCCGGTGCTGCGCGGCGACGCCTCCATGCAGCTCCTGATGGACGCGTCGTCGTCGATGTACGTCTGGGAGCGGATGCTCCGCGAGCTGGGCCAGGTCTTCGAACGGCTCGGCGCCTTCCACGAGGTGCAGGTCCGCTATCTGCACGCCACGCCCTACGGCGACCCGGCGGTCAGCGGCCGCTTCGACCCGGAGGCCGCCGCGCTGCGCTCCGCCGAGCAGCTGAGCGACCCCACCGGCCGACGGGTCACGCTGCTGGTGAGCGACTGCGCCGGGCCGCTGTGGCGGTCGGGCCACGCGCACCGGCTGCTGCACCGGCTCGCCCGGCACGGCCCCGTCGCCGTACTCCAGCCGCTCCCGGCCCGGTTGTGGGCCCGCACCATGCTGCCGGTCTCCTACGGGGTGCTGCACCGTACCGAGGGGACGGCGCTCTCCTCGCCGCCGCGCTTCTCCAACGGCCCCAGTGCTTACGGCGGTTCGGCCGTCCCGGGCAACGCGGGACCTGACGGGGACGCGCTGCCGGTGCCCGTACTGCCGCCCACCGCCGAGGCGTTGGGCGCCTGGGCGCGGCTGCTGGCCGGGATGGGCGCGGGCGAGGTGCCCGCCGCCGTGGGCTGGGTGCGCGCGGACCAGCCCGCCACCCATGTGCCCGCCCGCCGCGCCACGATGGCGCCCGCCGCGCTGGTCGGCAGGTTCCGCTCCGCCGCCTCGCCCGCCGCCGCCCAGCTCGCCGTCTACCTGGCCGCCGCCCCGCTGTTCCTGCCCGTCATGCAGCTCGTCCAGCGCACCATGCTGCCCGACTCCGGCCCCGCCGAACTCGCCGAGGTGCTGCTCAGCGGACTGCTCACCCGCGCCCCCGGCGAGGACGCGCGCGACCACCGCTGGTACGAGTTCGCCGACGGGGTACGGGAGGTGCTGCTCGGCCCGCTCGGCAGGGACGAGGCGCTGCTGGTGCTCAAGCACTGCTCCGAGTATGTGGAGCAGCGCTTCGGCAAGAGCGGCCCCAACTTCCCCGCGCTGGCCATCACCCAGCTCACCGAGGGCCCCACCGACCTGGTCGCCGACGCCGCCGTGGCCTCCGCGGCGCGGGCCGTGGCCCAGGAGGCGGTGCGCGCTGGGGAGGACGCGGTCGCCGCCGAGTCGCCGCAGCCGTTCGCCGAGGTCGCCGCCCGGGTGCTGGAGCGCTTCATGCCGCTGCCGGAGAACGGCGCCCCGGCGCACGGCCCGGTAGGCCTGCCGTCCACCGCGGTGCAGCGGGCCCGCGCCCTCGTCGCGCGCTTCACCGAGGAGGGGATGGTGCAGAACCTCCTGGACGCCGTGCAGTTGCTGCGCCGCGCGGCGTCCGAGGAGCGGGTCCGCGGCTCCGACCCCGATCTGTGGAGCGAGCTGGCGCAGAACCTGATCACGCTGTGGCGGCTGCGCGGCGGCGCCGCCCTGCTGCGCGAGGCGCAGGAGGCGGCCGAGACCGCCGCCGCGCACCCCGGGTCCGTACCGGCGCGCGCGGTGCGCGCCCGGGTGTTCCAGGCCGCCGCCGACGAACGCGCCGCGCTCGGCGACAACCGGGGCGCCCTGGAGCTGCTGCGGCGCGCCGACCGGGAGTTCAGCGCCGTCTGCGCGGCCCCGGGGCTCGACCCCGAGGAGGTGCTCGGCGTCACCCTGGAACGCGTCCAGGTGCTGGAGGACCAGTGGCAGCTCAGCGGCGACGCCGGGCTGCTGCAGGAGACCGTCGGCATGCTGGAGGCGTTCTCCGACGCGTGGCCGCTGGCCGACGCGCGCCCCAGCGGGCTGCCGCTGGCCCACGGCCGGGCGCTGCTGCGGCTGGCCGGGGCGGCCAGGGAGCGCGAACGCGAACAGGTCTACGCCCAGCAGGCCGCCCGCTCCTTCGCCTCGGGCCTGGACTCCCTGGAGCGCGAGGAGGCCGCGCCGGAGTCGCGGATCGCCGCGCTGCTGTCGCTGGTCGACGCCCATCTGCTGGCGGGCGGACGGCTGGCGCAGGCGCAGCGGCTGGTCGACCGCGCGCTCGGCGAGACCCGCGACCGGCTGCTGCGCGCGGCCATACTGATCCGCGCCGGACGGATAAGGGTCGCCCGGCACACCGCGGGCGGCCCGGCGGGCGAACTGGAGGCGGCGGCCGGGCGGTTCGCCGAGGCGTGCCGCCTCACCCCGCGGGACCGGCCCGAGTACAGCGACCTGGTCGCCGAGTGGGGCGCGGCGCTGCTGGGCCGGGCCGCCCTGCCCGGCGGTGAACCCTTCGTCAACCGCGCGGTCCTGGTGCTGCGCGACTGCCGGATGGAGACCCCGGAGAGCGACCCGCGGCTGCCCGAGCGGCTGCTGATGCTCGGCCGGGCGCTGGTGCTGCGCTACAAGGCGGAACAGGACCTGGTGGACCTGCGGGAGGCCGAGCACGTCCTGGGCCTGGCCGTGCAGCCCGCCGTGGAACCCGCCCAAATCGCCCGGATCTGGTACGAGTTGGGGGAGTCGCACCGGCTCGGCTATCTGCACGCGCGGCGCATCGAGCGCCTCGACCAGGCCGCGGACGCCTACCGCCGCGCCGCCGAGGCGGCAGGCAACGCCCGCGCGCGGTCCGCCGATCCGGAGCCGATGGTGCGGCTGTCGGCACTGGCGCACCACTGGCGCGGCGTGGTCTTCGAGTCCGCCCGCCGCCCGAGGGCCGCCGCCGACGCCTACCGCGCGGCCCTCGCCGAGTGGCGGCTGCTGCCCGACGGCGGCGCCGACGAGGCCCGGCAGACCGGCGAACGGCTGGCGGCACTCACCCGGGCGGGCTGACGCGGCCCGCCCGGTACGGCACGACCCCGGACGACGACCCGCACCACGACAGGAGGTTCGCGATGGAGACGGAACCGCACGACGGAACGACGGACGCGCCCGCGGCAGACGCGCCGGAGACCGACGCGCCCGCACTCGACCTGCTCGGCATGGATCTGGAGACGCTGCGCACCGTCGAGCACCCGGTGCTGGCCGCGCTGGTCGGCGATCTGCGCGAGCGGATCGCGGCGCCCGGCGGCGAGGCGCTGTGGGGGTTCGACAACTCGATGTGAGGGCCGGGGGACACCCCGCGGACAGGCATGGCGCGCCGCACGTCGCGGTCGGCCACCTTTAGGCCGCCCCCACGTGGGGATACGGCCAAATCCCTGCCCAGGCGTTTGCTCTGGGTGGCCGAGCGGGAACAACCGCTGAGGCCGGTGGGGCGACCCGGTACTGGGGGAGGACGTGTGGTGCAGCAGCCGACCGGGGGCGGCCCGCGGACGGCCGACAGGGCCGTACCGTCACCACCCCCAGGGCCGTTCCCCCTGCGGCAGTTCATCGTCAAGACGCACAGCCGGTGCAATCTCGCGTGCGACTACTGCTATCTCTACGCGGGGCCCGACCACGGCTGGCGCGGCCGCCCCCGCACCCCCGGGCCCGCCGTCACCCGCAGGACCGCCGAGCGGATCGCCGAACACGCCGCCGCCCACGGTCTGTCCGACATCGCGGTGGTGCTGCACGGCGGCGAGCCGCTGCTCGCGGGCGCCGACCGGCTGGCCGCCGACATCGATCTGATCCGGGCGCTGGTCCCGAACGGCTGCCGGGTGCACGCCAGTGTGCAGACCAACGGCACCCTGCTCACCCGCGACCGGATACGCCGGCTGCACGCGGCCGGGATCCGGATCGGGGTCAGCCTCGACGGCGGCCTGCCCGCCCACAACACCGCCCGCGTCGACCACGCGGGCCGCCCGGCGTGGCCCGCCGCCGCGGCCGGGCTGCGGCTGCTCGCCGACACCGCGCCCGAGGCGTACGCGGGAGTGCTGTGCGTCGTCGACGTGCGGCAGGACCCGGCAGCGGTGTACGGGTCACTGCTGGACCTGCGGCCGCCCGCGATCGACCTGCTGCTGCCGCACGGCAACTGGACGGCGCCGCCGCCGGGACTGCCCGCGCCCGCCGACGACCCGGCGCCGTACGGCCGTTGGCTCACCACGGTCTTCGACCTGTGGTGGCACGCGGACCGCCGCCGTACCCGGATCCGGCTGTTCGAGGAGTGCGTGGCGCTGCTGCTGGGCGTGCCCGCCGCCACCGAACGCCTCGGGCTGCAGCCCTTCACCGCCGTCGTGGTGGAGACCGACGGCACCATCGAGCAGGTCGACTCGCTCAAGTCCGCGTACGAAGGCGCCGCCGCCACCGGCATGGACGTCTTCCGCAACAGCTTCGACGACGCCCTCGCCCACCCCGGCGTCGCCGCCCGCCAGTCGGGCCTGGCCGCGCTCTCCGCCACCTGCCGTGCCTGCGAACTGGTCACGGTCTGCGGCGGCGGCCACTACGCCCACCGCTACCGCGCCCCCACCGGCTTCGGCCACCCGTCCGTCTACTGCGCCGACCTGGCGCACCTCGTCCGCCACACCGCCGCCCGCCTGACGGAGGCCGCGGCCTCCGGCCACGCTCGCACCACCTTCCGGGAGACCCTCCGGTGAACGTGCCCCGCCCCGTCGCCCCGCAGCCGCGTCCCGCCGCCTCGGTGGACGGTCGTGCGAGAGCGACGGAAGGGCCCGTGCCGGACGACCTGCTCCGGGAGATGGGACGGACGGGCAGCGGGCCGCGCGTGCTGGAGATGCTTGTCGCCGATCAGCGGCGGCGCCGGCTGCTCGTACTGCGCGCGCTGCTCGACGCGGTCAGAGCGGCGCCGGCCGGCACGCTGCCCGCGGGAACGGCGGAGGGGGTACTACGGGACTGGAAGCTGCTGGAAGAGGCCGAGCAGGCCGACCCCGCCGCCGCGCGCCGCATAGTGCACTACGCGCACACCGGCCCGTGGGCCGAACGCTGCCTGCGTGCGCTCACCGTGACCGGACAGGCGCACCGTGCGGCGGCCGGGCTGCCGTACCTGGCCGCCCTCGGCGCGGCGGCCGCCGCGCGCGCGGGGCTGCGGTTCAGCACCGATGTGCCGGTCCGGAACGGTGAGTTGACGCTGCCCACACTCGGCCACTACCGGCCGCCGGCCGGAATGGGCTACCCGGGCACCGTCTCGCGGGTCCAGGTGAAAGGCGACGGCAATCTGCTGTGGCTGCACCTGGACGGACGGGCCGTCGACCACGCCCGTGACCATGCGAGCCGCCGCCCGGACGTACCGCACGCCGTCGAGGTCCGCCGCGGCCCCGACGGGGTATGGCGGTCCGCGGCGCCTGGCTGGCGGCCGCTGCAGGCGCTACGGACCGAGGACGGACAGACGGTGCTGATCGACGACGCCGACCCGTACCGTGACGAGGAGCGCCATTCCAACCCGTACGGGCTTGTCGCCGCGGACACTGTGGACGCCGTCGCGCGCACCCAGTGGCACACCGCCTGGCGGGACGCGCAGCCCTGGCTGCGGCTCGGCGACGGCACCCGCGCCCAAGAGGCGGCCGCGCTGCTCGACTGCTTCGTGCCGCTGGCGGGTTTGCCGACGGCACACTGCAGCGCCACCCGGCGCGAGGCGTTCGGCGCACTGCTCAGCACCACACCGCACAGCGGCCTCGAACTCGCGGGGACCGTGGTCCACGAACTCCAGCACACCAAACTGCTCGCGCTGTCCGAGGCCACCGTGCTGCACACCGCCGACAACACCCCGGCCTACTGGGCACCCTGGCGCCCCGACCCGCGCCCCTTCGACGGCCTCTTCCAGGGCGCCTACGCCCATCTGGCCCTCGCCGACTTCTATCTGAAGGTGGCGCTCACCGACACCGTCCCCGCCCGGCGCGACACCGCCTGGGCCGACCACTGCCGCTGCCGCCAGCAGGTGGAGGCCGCGCTTCCGGCGCTGCTCGGCTCCAACCGTCTGACCCCCCAGGGGCGCACCCTGGTCAAGGAGATGGCGGCCCATCACACTCGGCTGAAGGAGAACTCACCGCCGGACGGCCATCTGGCCCGCGCCGCGGCCTACGTGGAGACCTCACGGGTCATCTGGCGGCGCCAACGCGCCTGAGGCGGCGGCGACCCGCACGAGAGATCATGACGGTACGTCAACGGGGGAGCAACCAGTGTAGTTTCTGGCCCAGGCCACCATCCTGTCGGTCCGTCAGGACACTACGCGCGCACAACGAGGGAGACGGTCGCATGGCCGGAGGGCGGAACACCGCGTCAGCAGCGGAGCGGGAACCCGTGACCATCAGCTACGCGGGCTACAACAGGGCCTGGGCCTCATGGATCGCCAGCCGCCTGGAGAGACACGGTCACCGGGTCGTGCTCCAGCGCTGGGACATCTACCCGGGTGCCACCGTCGAGCAGGGTCTGCGCGATCTCCTCCTCGGCGAGGGCCGCGTCCTGATCGTGCTGAGCGAGTGGTACTTCCGGCTCGGCCCGCGCAGCCACGACGAGTGGAACGCGGCGCTGCGCACCGTCGTACCCCCCAACAGCGACCGGTTCGCCGCCGTCTCCGTCACCCCCGCCGCCCTGCCCAGCGCCGTCACCGCGCTCGGCGCCGCCGACCTGTGGGGACTGGGCGCCGCAGAGGCCGAGCGCCGGCTACTGGCCCGGCTCGGCACCCAGCCCGCCCGCGGCTCCTCCGGCGACACCCTCGGCGGCTCGGGCGCGCCCCGCTTCCCGCTGGAGCAGCCCGAGGTCTGGGGCGGTGTCCCGCGCCGCAACACCCGCTTCACCGGCCGCGAGTCGCTGCTGGCCGAACTCCAGGAACAGCTCCAGCAGGCCGAGCCCGGCGCCGCCGTCGCCACCCTCTACGGCCTGTCCGGCGTCGGCAAGACCCATATCGCCACCGAGTACGTCTACCGCTTCGGACCCGAGTACGACGTGGTGTGGTGGGTACGGGCCAGCGAGCGCGGCACCCTGCGCGAGAAGCTGGCGGGCCTGGCCCCGGCACTCGGCCTGGTCACCGGCCGCGAGTACGGCGAGCGGCTGCGGGCGGTCCGCGGCGCGCTGCGGCGCGGTGATCCGTACCACCGCTGGCTGGTGGTGCTGGACGGCGCCGACCAGCCGGAGGAGATCCACGACCTGGTGCCCGACGGGCCCGGCCATGTCCTCATCACCTCGCAGAACCGCGGCTGGGGCGAGCACAACAGCGCCCTGATCGAGGTGCCCGTCTACGACCGCGAGGAGAGCGTGGCCTTCGTCCGCCGCCGCGCGCCCCGGCTCGACGACGCCGACGCCGACAAGCTGGCCGACGCCCTGGGCGACCTCGCGCTGGCCCTCGACCAGAACGCGGGCGCGCTCAACGACTCCACGATGACCGTCGACGACTACATCGAACTGCTGCGCCACGGCGCCGATGTGGAACCCGGCCTCAAGGTCGCCGCCGACTTCCAGATGACGTACTACACCGCCTTCTCGATACTGCTGAACCGGCTCCGCGAGGACAAGCCGGAGGCGGTCGACCTGCTGCGGCTGTGCGTGTTCTTCGCACCGGGACCGATCCCGGTCCGGCTGCTGCGCGACCTGCCGCTGCGGGACCTGCCCGAGCAGCTCACCGGGCTGATGGACGACCCGCTGCTGTGGAACGCGGCGATCAGCAAGCTGACGCAGTGGTCCGTCATCCAGTCCGACCCGCAGGAGACCGCCGCCGAGGAGTCCGTCGGCTCCACCGAGGTCGTCCAGATGCACCGGCTGGTCTACCAGGCCGTACGCGCCGACATGCCCGGGGACGAGCAGAGCACCTACTCCCGGGTGGTCCGCAAGATCCTGGCGGCGGCCGACCCGGCCCGGCCCACCGACACCCGGCTGTGGCCGCGCTACGCCGAGATCGTGCCGCACCTGGCCGCGTCCGGCGCGCTGGAGAGCACCAACCCCGAGATCCAGGTGATGGTGCTCAACTGCCTGCGCTATCTGTACCTCAGCGGTGAGTACCGGGTCGGCCTGCGGGTCGCGGAGCTGGCCGCGGCGAAGTGGCCGGACGTGCTGGAGCCCGGCCACCCCCGGCTGTGGGACCTCACCCACCACCGGGCCAACCTGCTGCGCGCCACCGGCGAGTACACCGCCACCGAGCGGATCGACCGCGAGGCCTTCGAACAGCTGCGCGCCGAACGCGGCGACGAGGACCTGAACGTCCTGCGGGCGGCCGGGAACCTCGCCGCCGACCTGCGCGCCCTCGGCAGGTACCAGGAGGCCCTGGAACTGGCCGAGTTCGTCCGCGACGGATACCGCGAGCTGGTCGGCGAGCAGGACTCCCGCACCCTGAGCGCGCAGAAGAACATCGCCGTCACCTACCGGCTCGTCGGCCGCTACGAGGACGCGCTGCGGCTCGACCGCTACACCATGGAGGCCCGCAGGGAACTGCTGCGCGACCGCCACAACTGGACGCTCTCCTCGGAGAACTCCTACGCCCACGACCTGCGGCTGCTCGGCCGCTACGACCAGGCCGTCTCCGTACAGGAGCGCAACTGCGAGGTGCAGCGGCTGGTGCTGGGCGCCGACAACCCGCAGACGCTCAGGGCCGAGCACAACCTGGCGCAGTGCTACTACCGTGGCGGCGACCGCCCCCGGGCGGCCAACCTGCTGGCCAGGCTGCTGGAGCGGTGCGAGCGGGTGCTCGGCGACAGCGAGCCGCTGACCGTACGGGTCTCGCTCACCTACTCCGCCTTCGAGCGGCAGCACGGCGACCTCGACCGGGCCCGCGAACTCGGCGAACGCGCGCTGAGCCACTACCGGGAGCAGTTCGGCGATCATCACCCGTACACCGCGGGCGCGCTGGGAAACCACGGGCTGGTGCTGCGGGCGGCGGGGGAGCGGCAGCAGTCCCAGGTGGCGATCGAGGAGTCGCTGATCGCCATGGAACGCGCGGTCGGCGCCGACCACCCCTGGACGCTGGGCTGCGCGCTCAACGCCACCGGCGCGCGCAACTTCGCGGGCGACCCGGAGAGCGCTGCCGAACTGAGCCGGGCCACCGGCGAGCGCGCGGCCCGCACCCTGGGCGCCCAGCACCCGCTGACGCTCTCCTGCCGGATCGCGCTCGCCACCGACCTGCGCAATCTGCGCAAGCGGCAGGAGGCCGACAAAATCGAGGAGGAGGCGCTCGCCGCGCTGTCGGCAACCCTCGGCCCGCAGCACCCGCACACCGTGGCGGCCCGCGCCCGTACCCGCCCCTACTGGGACTTCGAGCCGTTCAGCACCTGACGGCCCGCCGCGCGGCCGGACTGCCGGAATGACGGCGTCCGGCCGCGCCGTACCGGCACAATCCGGATCACGCACGGCTCGTGAGCAGGGGAGGGCACGGACAGATGACCATAGTGAGCGGTCCCGGTGGGGGCCTCGACGGGGCGGCGCCGATCTACGTCCAGATCGATGCGCCGGCTCCCGGCGGTCTCGGCACCGGGACTAGCGGTGGCGTCGCCGGCGTGTACGACGGGATCGACACCCGGGCCAATCCGGCCACCCGCGTCATCGAGATCGCCCGGGACGTCTACGCCGATGGACTCGACCTGGCCCGGCGCTGCGCCGAGCAGGCCGCGACCCGGTTCGACACCCTCGCCGACGGAGCCAGGCCCGACGAGATCGAGGTCCAGCTCGCCATCAAGATGGACGCATCCCTTGGCGCGGTGCTCGTGCAGACCGGCGCCGAGGCGCAGTTACAGGTGACCTTCCGCTGGACGCCCGGGGTCAGGGCGTGACGGACACCTCCGGCATCACCGTTCTGCCGTACAGCCGGGTGGTCGGCCAGGACGACGTCAAGCTCGCACTCGAACTCAACTACGTCGCACCCGACATCGGTGGTGTCCTCATCACCGGGCAGCCGGGCACCGCCAAGTCCACCGTGGTGCGCGCCTTCTCACTGATGATCAGGGATCGGCTGCCGGTCACGCTCCCCATCGACGCCACCGACGACCGGGTACTCGGCGGCTGGGACCTGGACGCGCTGATGCGCGGTCTGACCGAGGAGAAGCCGGGCCTGCTGGAAGCGGCCCATGACGACGGCCTCCTCTACATCGACGAGGTGAACCTGCTCAGCGACCACGTGGTCAACATCATTCTCGACGTGGCGTCCACCGGGCAGTTGTCCGTCCAGCGCGAGGGTATCGACAAGAAGAAGCGGCTGCGGTTCGCGCTTGTCGGCACGATGAACCCGGAGGAGGGCGGCCTGCGGCCCCAACTCCTCGACCGTTTCGGGCTGATAGCCGTCGCAGGGCCGCTGAGCGCGAACGACCGGCTCGCGATGCTCAGGGCGGTGCTCCGGTTCGACGAGGAGGGCTACGCTCAGGAGAGCGGGGCGGCACCTGACGCGGACGGCTGGATCGCCGAGGGCCAGGCCCTCGACCGCGCCTCGCGCGAGCGGCTGGAGCATGCCCGGGAGAGGCTGTTCGAAGTCGAGGTGCCAGAGGATGTGATGGCCCGCTGCATCCGGATCGCCGCCGAGCTGAAGGCGGTGGGCCACCGCGGCGACGTCGTCCTGGCCCGTGCCGCCCGCGCGATGGCCGCGCTGAGGGGCGCGGCCCGGGTGGAGCCGACGCACGTGCGGGAGATCGCCGCGATGGCCCTGCAGCACCGAAGGCCCGAGTCCGCGTTCGGGAGCTCCGCCGAATGGAGCGAGTCGGACCTGGCCGTTCTGGACGACGCCCTCTCATGACCGGCACGGACGAGGGAGGAGACCTCCACCGGCTGTTGCGTGCCTTCGCCTGCGTGGCGGCAGAGCCGCGGCTCGGGGCGGTGCTGCTCTTCGACGCCCCGCAGACGGCCGTCGGGCCGGTGGCCGACCTCTTCGCGCGGATCAGCGCGGACCCGGGCCGGGACGACCCGGGCGAGGACGGTCCGGAGAGCGTCCAGCTCGGCGCTGCCACAAGGGACGACGACATCTGGTCGCGCATCCAGCTGCAGGCGGCGGACGGCGCGATCAGTGTCCAGTCCCGGCCGGGCCCGCTGGTGGAGAGCGACCCGGCCACGCCGGCGCGCACCGTCGTCGTACCCGACCTGGCCCGGCTCGGCCTCCCCGGGCTGCGGGCCGCCGTGCAACTCGTGGGCGCAGACGTCGTGTCGGTGGAGAGGCACGGCGTGAGTGAGCGGTGGCGTCCCCGGGCCCGCTGGCTGGCCTTCTGCCGCGGAGACGAAGTGGGGCAGCTCTCCCCGCACCTCCTCGACCGGTTCGCGGTGCGGCTCAATGTGGCGGGCCTGCGGCTGCCGCCCGCGACGGAGACCGCCAGACTCGTGTCGGCAGTACGCGCCGAGGTGCGTGGTGTCCGCGCACTGCCGCCGCTCACGGACGAGGCACTCGACGAGGTTCTCGTGGTGGCGGATGGACTCGCGGCGCCGTACGCCGCCCCCGCCGAGCCCGGTCCCGGCAGCGCCGGTCAGCGCCGGGGGATCGCCCTGGCAAGGCTGGCCCGTGCGCTCGCCGCGCTGGGCGGCGCTGCCGCCACGGCGCCGACCCATGTGGAGGAGGCCGCCCGGCTCATCGGGCTGCGCGCCGCGGAACCCGGCCCAGCACCGGAGCCCACCGCGCCATGGACCGGGGATGCGGCGCACGGAGCGGACGATGCGCCTGCGCCGGTCACTCGTGCTGTCACGGACGGTCCGCGAGACCGGTCGGTGGCCGAGGACGGTCTCGGCACCGCGCGGCTGCCTGCCCCCGATCCCGCCGAGGTGCTCGACGCCTTCGCCGCGCAGAGCCCCGAGGGTTCCCGATCGCCGTACCCGGAGGACCAGGCAGAGCCGCTGCGGGAGTTCGCCTCACTGCGCCGCGCCGGCCGACAGGGCGCCCGGTCGCAGGCGGAACGCGGCCCGGTGATCGGGGTGCGGCGCGCCACCGACCTGCGGGACCTGGCACTGGTGCCCACCCTGGTGGAGGCCGCCAAGAACCGGCGGCTGCCCGGCCGCCGCCCGTCGGCCGACCGTCGGCACCCGCACGCGCTGGTCGTCACCGCCGCCGACCTGCGCAGCCACGCACGGGCGGCCGAGCCCGAGCGGATGCTCTTCCTGCTCATCGACCACACCTGCCCGCGGGGCGCCGACCGGCAGGACGCGCTCGCCCCCTACCTCCAGTGGGCGTACGCGGCGCGTGCTGCCGCCGCGGTCATCGAGGTCGGCCGCCGCGATGCGCCGAGCGAGCTGCGAGCGGAGACCTTCCAGGCCCGCAACGTGCTCGACCCGAGGATCATCGCCGCGCTGCAACGCCGCCCCGGCCGCAGCACCCCGCTGGCCCACGGTCTCCTGCTGGCCGGCCAGTTGGTACGGCGGGCCTTCCAGCAGCAGACCGCGCTGACCGAGGCGTGGCTGGTCGTCCTCACCGACGGTCGCGGCAACGTGCCGCTGCGGGCCAGCCTCACCGGGCGGTTCACCGGACCCGTAGGCCGCCGCGGAGTGGACGACGCGCTGGCGGCCGCCGCCCAGATGGGAGCGATGGGCAGGACCCGGCTGCATACCGTCGTCATCGACCCCGGCATCGGCGCGGGCGCCCGGCCGTACGGTGACCTGCCGTTCGCGCTGGCCGACGCGCTCGGTGGCATCGTGGCGGCCGGACCCGCGGTGGAGGACGCCGTCCATGGGTGAGGGCGGAGCGTCGGGGACCGCGCGCTGGCTGACCGGCGCGAGGCAAGGACCGGGCGCGGCGGCGCACACGCCCCGGCCGGTACCGCTGGCCGCGCCCCGGCAGGCCGTCGCGCCCGAGGCGGCGACGCCGAGCGCCGAAACCACCTTGGGAGCCCTCCCCGCCGACCCGGAGGAGCGGCTGCCTCCGGGCCTGGCCAAACTCCTGGTGCAGCGGGTGCGGGACGGCGAGGGGAATCAGGCGTTCCTGCTCAGCGGCGCGGTCGGCGGCGACGAACTGCCGTACAGCGACGGCCCTCAGCTGCGGCCCTTCACGATCAGTCTCGGCCGGGTGCGTCGCGACGGCGCCTTCCCCAGCCAGGTGTACCGGGCTGTTCAGGGCTGGTCCCGTCGCCAGCTTCCGCTCGTCCGGTGGCTCAACACGCTGCGGGCGCGCTATGGCGACGAACTGCATCTGGTCGTGTGGGACGACACGGACTACGACATTCCGTGGGAGATGCTGTGGCTGGGCCCGCCCGAATCACCGGGCCTGCCCGCGGGCTGGCTCGGGGCGCTCGTCCCCACGGCCCGCTGGACGACCATCAGGGAGGTCGAACGGCCTCTCCTGGAGGGGCCCGCGGAGTGCGCGGGCGAGGTGATCGGCTACTTCGACGGCACGATGCGCGAGGACGCCGATGCCTTCCGCGACTTCGTCCATCAGCGCCACGAGGAGACGAGCGCCTTCCTCGCCGCCCTGGACCGCGTGGACCGCCCGCCAGGCATGGTCTATATGGGCTGCCACGGCACCTATGGCGACGGCGTGGACGACCTCACCGTGGGACTGCTGACCTGGTACGAGATGGACGAGCCGATGATGTCCGCGCTCGCCGGGCAGAACACGCTGGTGCTGCTGAACGTGTGTGACTCCGGCCGGCTCGTGGACAACCGCGACGGCGGCGAGGATGCGCTGCGCGGCTTCCCCGAGCTCTTCCTGCGTAAGGGCGCGAGGGCATGCATCGCCACCGGTGGTCAGGTCGGGGAGACGGAAGCGCGGTCCCTGCTCGCTCACCTGGTGGAGCACGCCCGCAGCACGCCCGAGCGTCCACTCGCCCGCATGCTGCGCGACTTCCGGGCCCGCGCCGCCGCGGACCTGCCCGTCCCGGTGCCCCGCACGATGCGTGACGACGGGGCAGTCGACAACGAGGGACAGCGCCAAGTCCTGCGCTTCCTGCACCAGTTCATGTACGTGTACTACGGCCATCCGCTGACCACGCTCCGGCTGACCCGGCGCGTGCAGGAGGGTGCGCCATGACGCGGGAACACCCGCGACTTCGGGTGGAGCCGGTGGTGAGCTGGCCTCGCGAGGCCGAGACCGGGCACGCCTACCTGGTCACCGTCGACCTGCGGGGGCCAGTCGAGCCTCACGAATGGCCTTACGAGGCGGAGGAGTTCACCTTCGGCATCACCCTCGACGGCGCCTCGCACTTCGTCTGCGAGGCGCTCGACCACCCCGGTGTCGTCCTGCACCGGTTCGGCGGCACATATGGTGCCGCCCGGTTCGTCGTCACCGCGGGGCAGACCGCCGGACCCGCCGCGCTGCGGCTGACCGTCTCCAACCACTGGGGTGTACCGATCCGCAGGGCCGAACTGCGCTCCGTGGTGGTCCCAGCCCGGGCGGACTGGCCCGACGGCGACGGCGACGGCGTGACGATCGTCCCGGCCCGCACTCCCGCGACGTCGGCGCTTCCCCCGGCCCCCGCTCCGGTGCCCTGGCCCGATCCTGCCCCCGACGCACCCGTGACGATCAGCTTCGCGGGCTACCACCGGGCCTGGGCCGCGTGGATCGCGAGTCTGCTGGAGGGCCAAGGCCGCAGGGTCGTGCTCCAGCGCTGGGACCCGCCGGCCGACAGTACCGTCGAGCAGGGTCTGCGCGACCTCCTCCTCGGCGAGGGCCGGGTTCTGATCGTGCTGAGTGAGTGGTACCTCCGGCTCGGGCAGCGCAGCGAGGAGGAGTGGAACACGGCGCTGCGGTCGGTGCTGGGCGACCGCGGCGCATGGTTTGCCGCTGTCTCCGTCACCCCCGCCGCGCTACCCGCCGCCGTCGCCGCGCTGGGCCCGGCCGATTTGTGGGGCCTGGCCGAGGCCGAGGCCGAGCGGCGGCTGCTCGGCCGACTGGGAATCCGTGCCTCCCGGACCCGCAGAGGCCGGGCTCGAACGCCGCAAGGGCCACGCTTCCCGTTGGAGCAGCCCGCTGTCTGGGGCGGCGTGCCGCGCCGTAACACCCGCTTCACCGGCCGGGACGACCTGCTCCAGGCCGTGCACCGCGCGCTGGTCCGAGCAGAACCCGGCACGGCTGTCGCCACGTTGCACGGCCTGTCCGGAGTCGGCAAGACGCAGATCGCCACCGAGTACGTCTACCGGTACGGCCCCGAGTACGACGTGGTGTGGTGGGTGCGCGCCGGCGATCGCGGCACTCTGCGCGAGAAGCTGGCGGGCCTGGCCCCGGCCCTCGGCCTGGCCACTGGCCGTGAGTACGGCGAGCGGTTGCGCGCGGTGCGTGACGCGCTGCGGCGCGGGGAGCCGTACCACCGCTGGCTGGTGGTGCTCGACGGCGCCGACCAGCCGGAGGAGGTGCACGACCTGGTGCCCGAGGGGCCGGGCCACGTACTGATCACCTCGCAGACCCGTGAGTGGGTCGAGCACAACAGCGCCCTGATCGAGGTGCCTGTCTTCAGCCGGGCCGAGAGCGTTGCCTTTGTGCGGCGCCGCGCTCCCTGGCTCGACGACGCCGAGGCCGACAGGCTTGCGGACGCGCTCGGCGACCTCGCGCTCGCGCTGGCCCAGAACGCGGGCGCGCTCAACGACTCGACGATGACGGTCGACGACTACATCGCACTGCTGCGCCGCGGCGCCGACGCGGGGCCCGGTCTCAAGGTCGCTGCCGACTTCCAGCTGACGTACTACACGGCCTTCTCGATCCTGCTGAACAGGCTCCGCGAGGACCAGCCGGAAGCGGTCGACCTGCTGCGGCTGTGCGTCCTGTTCGCCCCGGGGCCGGTGCCGGCGCACTTGCTACGCCGCGATCCGGAGGTGGCGCGGTACCGGCAGGGCTGGGAACAGGTACTCGGCAGCCTTGCCCAGTGGTCGGTGGCCCAGACGGAGCCGGCCGGGGCGGGCTCGGCATCGGACGACGGGGAGCGCATCCACGTGCACCCACTGGTGTACCAAGCCGTACGCGCGGAGATACCGCACGACGCGTATCCCGCCTTGGTCGCGCGGGTGCACCAGGCCCTGGCCGCGGCCAATCCCGGGCGGCCCGCCGACACCGCCAACTGGCCGCTCTACTCCGAACTTGCCCGGCAGTGTTCCGCGTACGGCGTCCTCGACAGCGCCGAGCCCGCAGTCGAACAGCTCGTCCTCGACTGTCTGCGGTACCTCTACGTCGCAGCCGAGCACGCCTCGGGTCTCGCGTTGTCCCGGCGGGCTCTCGACGCCTGGCGGGCGCGCGGCGGCGACGATCACCCGCGGATCTGGGATCTGGTCCACGAGCACGCCAACCTCCTGCGGATCAGCGGTGATCACGCGAGCACCGAGACTCTGGATCGCGCCGCCCACACCCACCTGCGCGCGCGGCATGGGGCGCGCCATCCCGACACACTGCGCGCCGCCGCCGGCCTGGCCGCTGATCTGCGCGGGCTCGCGCGGTACGACGAGGCCGAGGAGGTCTCCGCGGCTGTCCTCGCCGATTCCAGCACGGCCTTCGGCGAGCGCGACCCCCGCACCCTGGTCGCGCAGAACAACCACGCGGTTTCGCTGCGCCTGCTCGGCCGGTACCGCCAGGCCCTGGACCTCGACCGTGCGACGCTGGCGGCACGGAGGGAACTGCTCGGTCCCGGACACCGCTGGACCCTGCTGTCCGAGCGAGTCTGCGGTGAGGGCCTGCGACTGCTGGGCAGCTACGAGGAGGCGGCCGCCGTCCACACACGGAACACCCGCGCGCATCGCTCCGCCCTGGGCAGCGACCACTCCCAGACACTCCGGGCCGAACTCGAGCTCGCCCTGTCCCTGTTACGTATGGGCGATCCCACCGCGGGAGCCCTGCTCGGCCGGCTACGGGAGCGGTGCGTGCGCATCCTGGACGACAGCCATCCGCTGATCGCCATGGTGACGGCAGGCTGCTCCGTCGCCGCACGGGAATACGACCTCGACGAGGCACGCCGTTTCGGCGTCCAGGTGCTCACCACCTACCGCGAGCGGCTCGGCGACCGGCACCCGTTCACCGCCGGCGCCCTCGGCAACCACGGGCTGGTGCTGCGCGCGTCGGGGGAGCGGGAGGAGTCACAGGCCGTCCTGGAGAACGCCCTCGCCGCGATGACCGTGGCAGTCGGCGCGGACCACCCGTGGGCCCTGGCCTGCGCCCTGAACGCGGCGGGTGCCTACCACCTGGCCGGGGAGGAATCCCGGGCCGCGGAGCTCGCCCGGCGCACCGCCGCCCGCGCGGTCGAACGCCTCGGTGCCGACCATCCGTTGACGACCGCCTGCCAGGACACACGGCAGGGGGCGCACTGGGACTTCGAGCCCACCAGTACCTGACACCAAGAGTGGGTGGCCCGTACCGGAAGGCACGGGCCACCCACTGGTGTGGTGTCGACGACAGGTCAGATGGAGAAGACCTCGTCGATCAGCTCCTGCTGCTGCTCCTGGTGCCGCTTGGCCGAGCCGACCGCGGGGGACGACGACGACGGGCGGGACACCCGGCGCAGGCGGTCCGCGTTGTCGGGGGCCGCGCCGAGCAGCAGGTCCAGGTGGTCGATCAGGTTGAGCGCGATGAACGGCCAGGCACCCTGGTTGGCGGGCTCGGCCTGGGCCCACACGAACTTCTGGGCCTTGCTGTACGGCGCGATCGCCGTCTGGATCTCCAGGCCGGGCAGCGGGTACAGCCGCTCGATGCGGATGAACGCCACGTCCTCGACGCCGCGCTGCTCGCGCTCCGCGATGAGGTCGTAGTAGACCTTGCCGGAGCAGAAGACCACCTTGCGGACCGCGTCCGGGTTCACCGTGGTGTCCCCGATCACGGGCTGGAACTGCCCGGTGGTGAAGTCCTCGGCCTTCGACGCCGCCGCCTTGAGCCGGAGCATCGACTTCGGGGTGAAGACGATCAGCGGCTTGTGGTGCGGGTTGTGCACCTGCCAGCGCAGCAGGTGGAAGTAGTTGGCCGGGGTGGTCGGGATGGCGACCGTCATGTTGTTCTGCGCGCACAGCTGCAGGAAGCGCTCGATCCGGGCCGAGGAGTGGTCCGGGCCCTGGCCCTCGTAGCCGTGCGGCAGCAGCAGGGTGACGCCGGAGGTCTGGCCCCACTTCTGCTCGGCGGAGCTGATGAACTCGTCGACGACGGTCTGCGCGCCGTTGACGAAGTCACCGAACTGCGCCTCCCACAGCACCAGCGCGTCGGGGCGGGCCAGCGAGTAGCCGTACTCGAAGCCCATCGCCGCGTACTCGCTGAGCAGCGAGTCGTAGACGTTGTAGCGCGCCTGGTCCTCGGAGAGGTAGAGCAGCGGGGTGTAGTCCTCGCCGGTCTCCCGGTCGATGAGCACCGCGTGCCGCTGGCCGAAGGTGCCGCGGCGCGAGTCCTGGCCCGCGAGCCGGACGGGGGTGCCGTCCAGCAGCAGCGAACCGATCGCCAGCGTCTCGCCCATGCCCCAGTCGATCGTGCCGTCCTCGACCATCGCCGCGCGGCGCTGGAGCTGCGGCAGCAGCCGCGGGTGGACGGTGACGTGGTCGGGGATGTTGACCTGCGACTCGGCGATCCGCTTGACGACCTCGGCGGTCACCGCGGTGGGCACCGCGACCGGGAACTCCTGCTGCGCCGTACCGGTCTCGTCGGTCGACGGCACCGCGGTGGACGCGGCCTCGCGGACCTCGGTGAAGACCTTCTCCAGCTGGCCCTGGTAGTCCTGCAGCGCCTGCTCGGCCTCTTCCAGGGTGATGTCGCCACGGCCGATCAGCGACTCGGTGTAGAGCTTGCGCACCGAGCGCTTCTTGTCGATCAGGTCGTACATCAGCGGCTGGGTGAACGCCGGGTTGTCCGACTCGTTGTGCCCGCGGCGGCGGTAGCAGATCAGGTCGATCACGACGTCCTTGTTGAACGCCTGCCGGAACTCGAAGGCCAGTCGCGCCACGCGGACCACGGCCTCCGGGTCGTCGCCGTTGACGTGGAAGATCGGCGCCTCGATCATCCGGGCCACGTCGGTGCAGTACATCGACGAGCGCGCGGACTCCGGGGCGGCGGTGAAGCCGACCTGGTTGTTGATCACCACGTGCAGGGTGCCGCCGGTGCGGTAGCCGCGCAGCTGCGACATGTTGAGCGTCTCGGCGACGACGCCCTGGCCCGCGAAGGCCGCGTCGCCGTGCAGCGCGATCGGCAGCACCGTGAAGTCGGTGCCCGCCTTGTTGATGATGTCCTGCTTGGCGCGGGCGATGCCCTCGACGACCGGGTCGACCGCCTCCAGGTGCGAGGGGTTGGCGGCCAGCGAGACCTTGATCTGCTCGCCGTCCAGACCGGTGAAGGTGCCCTCGGCGCCCAGGTGGTACTTCACGTCGCCGGAGCCGTGCATCGACTTCGGGTCGAGGTTGCCCTCGAACTCGCGGAAGATCTGGGCGTACGACTTGCCGACGATGTTCGCCAGCACGTTGAGCCGGCCGCGGTGGGCCATGCCGATGACGGCCTCGTCGAGACGCGACTCGGCGGCGGCGTCGATGACCGCGTCCAGCAGCGGGATGACGGACTCGCCGCCCTCCAGCGAGAAGCGCTTCTGGCCGACGTACTTCGTCTGCAGGAAGGTCTCGAACGCCTCGGCCGCGTTCAGCCGCCGCAGGATGCGCAGCTGCTCCTCGCGCTCCGGCTTGGCGTGCGGGCGCTCGATCCGGTCCTGGATCCAGCGGCGCTGCTTCGGGTCCTGGATGTGCATGAACTCGACGCCGACGGTGCGGCAGTACGAGTCGCGCAGCACACCGAGGATGTCGCGCAGCTTCATCAGGGACTTGCCCGCGAACCCGCCGACCGCGAACTCGCGCTCCAGGTCCCACAGGGTCAGCCCGTGCTCCAGCACGTCCAGGTCGGGGTGCTTGCGCTGGCGGTACTCCAGCGGGTCGGTGTCGGCCATGACGTGGCCGCGGACCCGGTAGGAGTGGATCAGCTCGAAGACCCGCGCGGCCTTGGTGACGTCGTCCTCGTGCGCGGTGTCGATGTCCGTGCGCCAGCGGACCGGCTCGTACGGGATGCGCAGCGCCGCGAAGATGTCGTCGAAGAAGTCGTTCTCGCCGAGCAGCAGCTGGTTCATGATCCGCAGGAACTCGCCGGAGGCGGCGCCCTGGATCACCCGGTGGTCGTAGGTGCTGGTCAGCGTCATGACCTTGGAGATGCCCAGCCGGTTCAGGGTGTCCTGCGAGGTGCCCTGGAACTCGGCGGGGTAGTCCATCGAGCCGACGCCGAGGATCATCGACTGGCCGGGCATCAGCCGCGGCACGGAGTGCACGGTGCCCAGGCCGCCGGGGTTGGTCAGCGAGGCGGTCACACCGGTGAAGTCGTCCATCGTCAGCTTGCCGTTGCGGGCGCGGCGGACGATGTCCTCGTAGGCCTGCCAGAACTCGAAGAAGTTCAGCGTCTCGGCCTTCTTGATGGCCGCGACGACGAGCTGGCGGTCGCCGTTGGGCTTCACCAGGTCGATGGCCAGGCCCAGGTTGACGTGGTCGGGCTTGACCAGCGTCGGCTTGCCGTCCTTCTCGGTGAAGGAGTGGTTCATCGCCGGCATCGCCTTGAGCGCCTGCACCATCGCGTACCCGATCAGGTGCGTGAAGGAGACCTTGCCGCCGCGGGCGCGCTTGAGGTGGTTGTTGATGACGATGCGGTTGTCGAACAGCAGCTTCACCGGGATCGCCCGGACCGACGTGGCGGTCGGCAGCTCCAGCGAGGCGTTCATGTTCTTCGCGACGGCGGCGGACGGGCCGCGCAGCGTCACGTACTCGGTCACGGGCTCGGCGGCCGGGGCGGCGGCGGGCTTCGCTGCCGGGGCGGTGTGCTCCACGGGCGCGACCGGCGGCGCGGGCGTGGCGGGAGCCGCGGGGGCGGCCGGCGCGGGCGCCGCGGCGGCGGGCGCGGCCGGTGCCGCGGGGGCGGCCGGCGCGGGAGTGGCGGCCGGCGGGGCGGCCACGGGGGGCTGCGGCGCCGGGATGGTGCCCGGCTGGCCGGAAATCGCCGGTGCGGCGGTGGCGCGGGCTGCGGCGCCTGACGCCCCGCCCTGGCCGGACGCGGCGGCCGGAGCGGCCGAGCCGTCCGGCTTGTAGTCGGCGAAGAAGTCCCACCAGGCTCGGTCTACCGAGTTCGGATCCTGGAGGTACTGCTGGTAGATCTCATCGACCAGCCACTCGTTCGGGCCGAAACCCGCTGCAGGGCCCTCGCCCTGCCCTTCGTGGTCGGTCGTGACACTAGAGCTATTGGGGGACTGTGGCGACACGGCGGCAACCGCCCTCTTCCGCTTCACAAGATGGTGGACAGCGGAAATAAAGGCTACGCCTACCGGACCTGTGGAGGGGGGCCCGGGGCCCTTACGTCGCGCATGTCACACCAGAAGACTGGTTTCGGTGGTGTTCCTGGCGGGAAAACGGTCCCTCTTGAGGGTTGCGCGGGCAGCCGCCCGTTCGGATGCGGTGGTCTGTACCACTGCGCCCTTCGTGCATCCCTTCGGACCACTCGCCACCTTAGGTCAAGGTTGCGCCGTCGGCACGCCCGGAAGGGTGACATGGATCCGGCAGCCCCGGGGAGATTCGGCCACTTCTATCCGTCCGCCGTGCAGGTCCACCGCCCAGCGGGCGATCGCCAGGCCCAGGCCCGTACCGCCGTCGCCGCCGGGCTGGGAGCCGCGGTGGAAGCGGTCGAAGACCCGGACCCGGTCGGCCTCGGGGATGCCCGGGCCCTCGTCGCGCACGTCGAGGTCGAGGCTGCCGGGGCCCGCGCCGCGGCGGGCCCGCACGGTGACCCGGCCGCCCGGCGGGCTGTGCTTGACCGCGTTGTCGACCAGGTTCGCCACCACCTGGTGCAGCCGCTCGCCGTCCGCGTAGGCCGTCAGTTCCGGGGGTGACACATCGAGGTGCAGGTGGACGTCGGCGCGCGGCCTGGACCGCGAGCCGGTCACCCGCGGGCTCTCCATGCCCAGGCTCGCCGTCTTCAGCACGGCCGACAGATAGGGCCACACCTCGAACCGCTTGGCGTCCAGCCGTACCGCGCCGCTGTCCAGCCGGGACAGGTCGAGCAGCTGGGTGACCAGCTTGCCCAGCCGCTCGGTCTGCTGGAGGGCCAGCCGCATGGTCTCCGGGTCGGCGGCGGAGACGCCGTCCACCACGTTCTCCAGCACCGCACGCAGCGCCGCGATGGGGGTCTTCAGCTCATGTGAGACATTCGCCACCAGCTCCTTGCGGTGCCGGTCGGAGGCGGCCAGGTCGGCGGCCATCCGGTTGAAGGTCTCGGCCAGCTCGCCGACCTCGTCCCTGCGCACCCGCGTCACCCGGCGGCTGTAGTCGCCGCCCGCCATCGCTCTCGCCACCGCGGTCATCTCGCGCAGCGGCGCGGTCAGCCCGTTGGCCACGATCTGGGTGATCAGCAGCGAGGCGATGATCGAGAAGATCGTGATCATCCGCAGCTCGGTGGCCGAGTGGATGGCCACGATCGCCAGCAGCGTGGTGATCAGCACCGAGACGATCACCAGCAGCTGCAGCGCCGCCTTGATGGAGCGGTACGGGTCCCACGGCCGCAGGGCGCGCCACAGCCGCAGCCACTGGCGCCGCCACCAGCGCCTCATGGCGCCGGGGTCTCCAGCGCGTAGCCGACGCCGTGCACGGTGCGGATCCGCTCCGCGCCGATCTTGCGGCGCAGCGCCTTGACGTGGCTGTCGACCGTACGGGTGCCGGAGGCGTCCGCCCAGTCCCAGACCTCGGCCAGCAGCTGCTCCCGGGAGAGCACCGCGCGCGGCTGCTGCGCCAGGCAGACCAGCAGCTCGAACTCGGTCGGCGTCAGGTGCACGTCGGCGCCCCGGACCCGGACCCGGCGCTGCGCGTGGTCGATCTCCAGGTCGCCGAGCTGCATGCTGGCGCCGCGCGGGTCGTGCGCGGCGATGCTGGCGCGCTCCACGCGGCGCAGCAGGACGTGCACCCGGGCCGCCAGCTCGCGCATGGAAAACGGCTTGGTCATGTAGTCGTCGGCGCCGACGCCGAGCCCGACGAGCATGTCCGTCTCGTCGTCGCGTGCCGTGAGCATCAGTACCGGCACCGGGCGGTCCGCCTGTACGCGGCGGCAGACCTCCAGGCCGTCGTACCCGGGCAGCATGATGTCGAGGACCAGCAGGTCCGGCTGCCAGGAGTGGGCCGCCTCCACCGCGGAGGGCCCGTCACCCGCCGTCCGCAACTGGAATCCCTCGGCCTGCAGCCGTGCCGAGATGGCCTCGGCTATCGTCTGGTCGTCCTCGACCACCAGCACCCGGCGCTGCGTGCCCGTCGTCTGCGTGCTGTCCAATTCCGCCCCACAAGGTCGTGATGGTTACGGGGAGCCTACGGGGCAGGTGGGGGCGCTGACTATGCGGCCCTGATTGCCAGGTGCACGACATCGGGAACCCCACGTGTCACACGGACCTCCAGAGTGCGTACCGAGGTGAACCCCGCGGCCCGCAGCGCGTCCTCGAAACCGGCCGACGGCCGGGCCGACCAGACCGCCAGCACCCCACCGGGAGCGAGGCGTTCACGGCACGCGGCGAGCCCGGCGGGACCGTACAGACCGCCGTTGTCCTCGGTGACCGTCCAGTCCGGGCCGTTGTCGATGTCCAGGCAGAGTGCGTCGTACGTCACGTCCGCCTCGTGGACGTGCGCGACCAGGTCACGGGGCACGATCGCGACCCGCGGGTCGTCCAGCGCGCCCTCGGAGAAGGGCGCCAGATGCCCGGCGCGGTGCCAGTCGATCACCGCCCGCTCCCGCTCGACCACGGCGATCCGCGCCCACCGCGGCTCGGCGGCGGCCCGCGCCAGCGAGAAGCCCACCCCGAGGCCGCCGATCAGCACCGAGAGCCCGGTCCGGTCCGCGGGCAGCGCCTCCAGCGCCGCGTCCACCAGCAGCCGCTCGGAGCGCCCGTCGGAGGTGTCCATCAGGAAGCAGCCGTTCGCGATGATCTCGAACCGCCGGCCGCGCCGCCGCAGCACCACCTCCCCGTACGGCCCCTCCCGCCGGTCGACCGTCACGGGCTCCATGTCGTCGTCGGCAGGGGTCCGGAAGGTCTCGTCCACGTGCTGCGCCATGGCGCCAGCGTAGCCGCGGAGGGTGATCGCTCAGAGCGAACGCATGGAGGGGAACACCGGGAGCATCAGATGCATTGAGTCGTGTGTACTCAACTTGCTTGCATAGGGAGAGATCATGGCGCTCGAGTCCTCATCTTCCAGCTCCGGCGGCGCGCTCACCCTGCCCGTGCTGCCCCTGGACGACGCGGTGGTGCTGCCGGGCATGGTCGTACCGCTGGACCTGACCGACACCGAAGTACGTGCGGCCGTGGAGGCCGCGCAGTCCGCCCACGCGGCGGGCGGCGCGAGCAAGCCGCGGGTGCTGCTGGTGCCGCGGGTGGACGGAAACTACGCGTCGGTGGGCACGCTCGGCACTGTCGAGCAGGTCGGCCGGCTGTCCGACGGCGATCCCGGGGCCGTGATCCGGGGCCGCCGCAGGGTGCGGATCGGTGCCGGTACCACCGGCCCCGGCGCCGCGCTGTGGGTGGAGGGAAGCCTCGTCGAGGAGCCGGCGCCCGCCGAGTCGCCCGGCACCGTCGCGGAGCTGATGAAGGAGTACAAGGCACTCGCCACGAGCTGGCTGCGCAAGCGCGGCGCCTGGCAGGTGGTGGACCGCGTCCAGCAGATCGACGACCTGTCGACGCTCGCGGACAACTCCGGCTACTCGCCGTACCTGACCACCGAGCAGCGCATCGAGCTGCTGGAGACCCCCGACCCGGTGGCCCGGCTCAAGCTCGCCACCCAGTGGCTGCGCGACCACCTCGCCGAGCAGGACGTGGCCGAGACGATCCGCAAGGACGTCCAGGAAGGCATGGAGAAGCAGCAGCGCGAGTTCCTGCTGCGCCAGCAGCTCGAAGCGGTCCGCAAGGAACTGGCGGAGCTGAACGGCGACCCGGAGAACGAGAGCGACGACTACCGCGCCCGCGTCGAGGCCGCCGACCTGCCGGAGACGGTCCGCGAGGCCGCCCTGAAGGAGGTCGAGAAGCTGGAGCGCTCCTCGGACGCCTCCCCGGAGGGGTCCTGGATCCGCACCTGGCTGGACACCGTCCTGGAGCTGCCGTGGAACGAGACGACGGAGGACACCTACGACGTCGCAGGCGCCCGCGCGGTGCTCGATGCCGACCACGCCGGCCTCGACGACGTGAAGGAGCGCATCACCGAGTACCTGGCGGTGCGCAAGCGCCGGGCCGAGCGCGGCCTGGGCGTGGTGGGCGGACGCAGGGGCGGCGCGGTGCTGGCCCTGGTCGGCCCGCCCGGAGTCGGCAAGACCTCGCTCGGGGAGAGCGTGGCCCGCGCGATGGGCCGCAAGTTCGTCCGCGTCGCGCTCGGCGGCGTCCGCGACGAGGCGGAGATCCGCGGCCACCGCAGGACGTACGTGGGCGCGCTGCCCGGCCGTGTGGTCCGGGCGATCAAGGAAGCCGGGTCGATGAACCCGGTGGTGCTGCTCGACGAGATCGACAAGGTCGGCTCGGACTACCGGGGCGACCCGGCGGCCGCGCTGCTCGAAGTCCTCGACCCGGCGCAGAACCACACCTTCCGCGACCACTACCTGGAGGTCGAACTCGACCTGTCCGACGTGGTGTTCCTGGCCACCGCCAACGTCCTGGAGGCCATCCCCGAGCCGCTGCTGGACCGTATGGAGCTGGTCAGGCTGGACGGCTACACCGAGGACGAGAAGGTCGTCATCGCCCGTGACCACCTGCTCCCGCGCCAGCTGGAGCGGGCGGGCCTGGACGCCGACGAGGTGGCCTTCGACGAGGACGCGCTGCGCAAGCTGGCGGGCGAGTACACCCGGGAGGCCGGGGTCCGCACCCTGGAGCGCTCGGTCGCCCGCATCCTGCGGAAGATCGCGGCACGGCACGAACTGGGCGACCAGAAGCTGCCGTTCACCGTCACCGCGGCCGACCTGCGGGCGCTGATCGGACGGCCGCACCACGTGCCGGAGTCCGCCCAGGACCCGGAGGAGCGGCGGACGGCGGTGCCGGGTGTGGCCACCGGGCTCGCGGTCACCGGCGCGGGCGGTGACGTCCTCTACATCGAGGCGTCGCTGGCCGACCCGGAGACCGGCGGCTCGGGGCTGCAGCTGACCGGACAGCTCGGCGACGTGATGAAGGAGTCGGCGCAGATCGCGCTGTCGTTCCTGCGGTCGCACGGCGCGGAGCTGGAACTGCCGGTCGGCGACCTCAAGGAGCGCGGTGTCCACCTGCACGTCCCGGCGGGCGCGGTGCCCAAGGACGGGCCGAGCGCCGGTGTCACCATGACGACCGCGCTGGCCTCGCTGCTCAGCGGGCGCAAGGTGCGCACCGACGTGGCGATGACCGGTGAGGTGTCACTGACCGGCCGGGTGCTGCCGATCGGCGGGGTGAAGCAGAAGCTGCTCGCCGCCCACCGGGCCGGGATCACCACCATCGTGATCCCCAAGCGCAACGAGCCCGATCTGGACGACGTCCCCGCCGAGATCCTCGACGCGCTCGACGTCCACCCGGTCAGTGACGTCCGCCAGGTGCTGCGGCTGGCCCTGGAGGACGCCGGCGCGCTGACCGGCCAGGTGCCGGTCGCCGCCTGACCCGGCGGCCCGGGACACCCGCACGGACGGCCCCTCCCCCCGCGGGTAGGGGCCGTCCGCGCGGTGCGGGTGCGGCGGTACGGGCGGTCAGTGGGTGAACGCCTGCAGGCCGGAGTAGGCGCCGTTGAAGTAGTCCTGGTCACCGGGGAACACACCGGAGTCGGCGTACTGCCAGATCGTCTGGTAGCCGTAGCCGTTGAGCAGGGTGCCGGGGGCGCTGGAGTAGCGGGCGATCCACAGCGGGTTGTCGGTGGCGAAGCCGCCCGCGTTGCCGGTGCACTGCGACCACCAGTTGTAGGTGGTGTAGATCACCGGGTAGCGGCTGGTGCGGGCGTGGTACTCGTTGGAGAAGGCCTTGACCCAGTTCGTCATCCCGGCCTGGCTGAGGCCGTAGCAGGTGGCGCCGTAGGGGTTGTACTCGATGTCGAGCGCGCCCGGCAGCGTCTTGCCGTCGTTGGACCAGCCGCCGCCGTGGTTGACGAAGTAGTCGGCCTGGGTGGCTCCGCCGGAGGTGTCGGGGGTGGCGAAGTGGTAGGCGCCGCGGATCATGCCGACGTTGTAGGAGCCGTTGTACTGCTGGGCGAAGTACGGGTTGGTGTAGCTGGTGGACTCGGTGGCCTTCACATACGCGAACTTGCCGCCATTGGACCAGGCCGCGGACCAGTTGACGTTGCCCTGGTAGCCGGAGACGTCCATGCCGGGGGTCTGGGCGACCATCGGGGTGAGCGTGCCCGGAGCGGTGGCCGAAGAGCCTTCGTGGGCCCGGATGGTGGAGCCCATCCAGTCCATCAGGGGGTGGGACACATGTCCCTTGCCGGCCGCCTGGGCGGAGCCGGGCATCGCGAACACCACGGCGAGCATGGTGACTAACAGACCGGCCAGCAGACCGAGCCTCGTCCGGACCGATCCGGTGCCGTGCACGACGGAGAGAGCTCCGTGGGACATGCGTGCCTCCATTGGAAGGGACTCGGCATGGCCTTGGAGTGGCCATGACATGCTGAAGGTACGGGGCAGCGCTACGCGCGTGGAAGAGGCGTCGGGAACCGCCGTTGGTCTACTCCTGCGAAATACTTGACGTGCTGCGGAAACCACCGTGAGTGAAGGAAACTTTCAGCCGTTGAAAGCGGGGACTCAGTGAACGACGCGCAACAGGCGCCGGATGTGGCGGAAGCGGACTGTGCGACGGACGCCCTGGAGCGTGAGCTCACGGTGCTGTTCCGGCGCGCCCGCGCCCAGTCGGGAGAGCTGGCACGCGCCGTCCACCCCGAACTGGAACCGGCCGCGTACGGACTGCTGGTCAGGCTCCAGGAGACCGAACCGGAACGCGCCACCGAACTCGCCGGGTACTTCGGCGTCGGCAAGGCCACCATGAGCCGCCAGTTGCGCGCGCTGGAGGACCTCGGCCTGGTCACCCGGGAGCCCGATCCGGCCGACGGCCGGGCGTTCCTGATGCGGCTGACGCAGGAGGGCCGCGAGCGCTTCTCGCGGGTACGCAGCGCCCGCCGCGAGCGCTATCTGCGCCAGCTCACCGCCTGGGACCGCGGCGAGATCGCCGAACTCGCCCGGCTGCTGGCGCAGCTCAACAAGGCACAGGGGGAGTAGCGCCCCTCCGGAGCCGCCCGCCGCGACCGGCCCGGCCCGGGCTACAGCTCGACCAGGACGGCCGTCGCGTCGTCGTACGCCTTGCCGCGCGGCACCGCGGTGCCCGCCGGGTCCGCGTCCTCCAGCGCCCGCACCCGGGCGATCAGCGCCTCGGGGCCCGCCTTGCGCAGCAGCCCGAACGCACCGGCCCAGTCGTCCTCCTGGAAGACCTCGACCGTACGGGCGGCGCCGTCGGTGAGCGCGGCCAGCGCGCGCACCTCCGCCCGTGGGGTGGAGCCGGTGACCGCCCGGACCGCCACCGCCGGATCGGCGGCGGCGGTGAAGAACCCGCCCTCCCGATTGCGCAGCGGCGCCACCCGCACCCCGGTCGCCCGCAGCCGGTCGATCCGGTCGTCGAGCACCGGGGTGACCACCCCGTCCGGGGACTCCAGCAGCAGCGCCGAGTCGGACAGCACCAGATGCCGCACCGTGTACTCGTCCCAGCGGACCAGCACCACCGTGGCCTGCGGCGTCAGCGGGTGAGAAAGATCACAAGTGTCGCGGTGTGCGGCGGCGACTCGGTCAATCGCGACCGACAGACAGTCAGTAAGTGTCATCTCAAGCCGCGAAACGGACAGTTCGAGCAGTGCGCCACCGAGCCGGGCACAGAACCACGGCACCGAGTGGACGCATCCGCCGTTCCCCGGCGGCGGGGTCACCCCGTCGAGCAGCACGAGGGAGCCGCCCTGCCCGGAGGCGGGCAGGGCCACCGAGACGAAGTCCTCGTTCTCGCGGTCGGGGGTGCCGGGCGCGGTGGCGGTCTCGATGCGCATGGGGCAAGTGTGCGTGATCGGCGTTCGAAACCGGTTGGTAGGGCCACGGGATTGGTCCGGACCGCAGCGGCACCCCGGTGCGCGCGGGCATCCTGCCAAAGCCCGCCGCGGCACGCCAGTGTCGTCCTTGTGGAGACGGAGTGAGGGCCTCCGCGCCGGACTTGTCCAGCAACTCTGCCGTGCGATTCACTCGTTCGGGTGTCCGGGGGAGCGACGCATGGCACCCCTCCGGGCGGGGCTGCAAGGGTCGAGAGGACTCCTGCATATTCCTGGGGGACACTCCCGGGCCCCCGGCCGGCGACATGTGATTGCGAGCACCGAAGTGCGTGAACGACGTCAAGCGCGCGAGCGGAGGGTCCGGCAGCGCCTCTTGGCGGCCGTACTCGTCTGCGCCGTCACCGTCCTCGCCGCCGCCGCCCCCGGCGTCGCCCTCGCCGTCCACGACCTCTCGCAGGCCCAGGACCGCGCCGACAGCACCGCGCTCACCACCCGCGCCATCGTGCTCGCCCACTCCCTCGCCGACGAACGCGACGGCCTCGCCGCGCAGATCGCCGCCGGGCACACCGGCTCCGGCGGCGCGTCGCTGCCCGCCGCCGACCGCACCCGCGTCGACCGCCAGGTCGAGGACGTCACCGCGGACGCGCCGGCCGGGCTGCGGACCGCGCTGGCCACCCTGCCCGCCGTGCGGCGGACCGCGCTGACCGCCCAGGGCGGCCCGCAGTCCGTCATCACCGCCTACCAGCCGCTGCTCACCTCCCTCGGCCAGGCCACCGGACCGGTCACCGCGCCGCTCAGCCGGGCCGTGGCGGCCGCCGCCGTCCAGCGCGGGCTGCTGGTCGGCGCGCTCACCGGGGACGGCCCGCAGTCCGCCCTGGTGGCCGCCGCGCAGGTCGCCCACGTCCAGGAGCAGGCCGCGCTCGCCGAGTTCCGGTCCACCGCGCCCGCCGACCAGGTCGAGAGCTACGACCAGACCGTCACCGGCGCCGACACCGCGGCCGCCGACCACGACCTGGGCGTCCTGCTGGACCAGCCGCAACTGACCGACGCCGACCGCGCGCTCGGCAGCGGCCCCGTGAACTCCGCGCTCACCGCCCGGATCGGCCTGATGCGCGGCGTCGAGGCGGCCGACGCCACCGACGAGGCGCACACGGCCGCCGCCGCCCGCGACCACGACGTCACCGTCCTCGAACTGCGGGCCGCCCTCGCGGCGCTCTGCCTGCTGCTGCTGGTCGGGGTGCTGGTCACCGTCTTCCGCGGCCTCACCCGGCCGCTGGCCGCGCTGCACCGCTGGTCGCGCGCCGACGCCGAGAGCGGCCAGGGGGTGGAGGTGATCGGCGCCGACGAGTTCGCCGCGGTCGCCCGCCGGGCCAACGCGCTCACCCATGAGGCGCACGCGCTGCGCGCCAGGACCGCGGAGCTGGGCGGCGAGCACACCCGCGCGCTCGCCGCCCGCGCCTCGCTGGCCGCCGAGCGCGACGCGCTGCTGCGCCGCCAGGAGGACCTGGTCCAGCGGCTCGCCGCCGCCTCCGCGCAGGGCGCCGCCCAGTCCACGTACATCAACCTTGGCCTGCGCACCCTCGGCCTGGTGGAGCGCCAGCTCACCCTGATCGAGGGCCTGGAGGAGCACGAGCAGGAGCCCGAGCGCCTGGAGACCCTCTTCAAGCTCGACCACCTCGCCACCCGGATGCGCCGCAACAGCGAGAACCTGCTGGTCCTCACCGGCACCGAGCACAGCCACGGCGCCGCCGCCCGCCCGGTGCCGGTGCTGGACGTGGCGCGCGCGGCGCTCTCCGAGATCGAGCGGTACGAACGGGTACGCATCCAGGTGCTGCCCGATGTGCGGATCGCGGGGCGCGCCGCCGACGACATCAGCCACCTGCTCGCCGAACTCCTCGACAACGCCACCGCGTTCTCCGCGCCCGCCGCCGAGGTCCACCTCTCCGGCTGGCTGCTGGAGAGCGGCGAGGTGATGTTCTCTGTCGAGGACTCCGGGATCGGCGTGCCGCCGGACCGCGCCGACGAGCTGAACGCGCTGCTCGCCGACACCGATCCCACGCCGCCGGGCAATGTCTCCGGGATGGGCCTGTACGTGGTCGCCCGGCTCGCCCACCGGCACGGCCTGCGCGTCCAGTTGCGCCCGCAGAAGATGGGCGGGACCACGGCCGTCGTCGTGGTCCCGCGCCTCCTCCTGACCACGCCCGGCCCGGACGACGAGCTGACCACCGCCGTGGAGGCGGCAATCGCGGGCGAGCCCCTGCCCACGCCGAGCAGCAGCCCGGCCGCGTCGGCCGCCCACCCGCACCCGGCCGGCCAGCAGGCCCTGGCCGACCTCGGCCTGATCGGCCAGGAGGACGGGGTCAGCCCGCTCAGCCCGCTGGACCCGGCGCTGGACGTGGACCCGTTCCCGGCGCCGAAGGACATGCCGCCCGTCGCCGTACCCGCGCAGCGCGAGCACGCCAGGCCCAGGCCGGTGGCGCCCGCCGACCCCGCCGGGTACGCGGCCCCTGCCGAAGGGCTGACCGCGAAGGGCCTGCCGCAGCGGATGCCGCGCAGCACCGGGCGGACCGGCGAGGCGGCGCCGCCCGCGGCCGGGCGGACCGGCCCGGTTGACGCCGACGCGCTCCGCCGCCAACTGGGCGGCCTGCAGCGGGGGCTGCACGCCGGCCGCCGGGACGCGGAGCGCGAGATCACCACCGGCACGGGACCGGTAGCCAGCGGACCGGCGAGCGCCCCGCCCGCCCAGCCCGCGCCGAGCCTGGCACGCCGCCGCATCCCGACGACGACCGCGAGCCCGACCTCGGCCGTGGACCCCGCACCAGCGGGCGCGCCCGCACGGGCCGCAGGCCCCGCACGGGCCGCGGCACCGGCACCGGCCTCGGCGGCGGACCCCGCACCGGCACCGGTCACAGACTGGGCGCCAGTCGCGGGCCCGGCGGCGATACCGGCGGCGGACCGGTCGCCAGTCGCGAGCCCGACGGCGGCCGCGGCACCGGCCGCGGGCACCGCGCCCGCGTCGGGGCTCGCGTCGCAGGCGATGGCGCAGGGGGATTCAGGCCCAGCAGAAACCGCCGAGGAGGCGACCCGTTGAACGCGGTCCGCACGCAGGAGAAGGACTTGAGTCATGAGGCACGCAACCTTCAGTGGCTGCTGCAGAACTTCGTCGAGGAGGTGCACGGCGTCCGCTCGGTCGCCGTGGTCTCCTCCGACGGCCTGCTGCTGCTGACCTCGCAGACCGACCAGGATCCGGCGCTGGCAAGGGCGCCGTCGGGCGACCGGGCCGATCTCGCCGCCGTCGTCTCGGGGCTCGCCTCCCTGACCGTCGGCGCGGCGAAGCTGATGGACGGCGGCCGGGTGCGGCAGACCACGGTCGCGATGGCTGACGGCGCGCTGTTCGTGATGTCCATCCGCGACGGCTCGCTGCTCGGCGTCCACGCCACCGCCGATTGCGACATGAGCGTGATCGCCTACCATATGGCGCTGTTCGTGGGCCGGGCCGGACACGTACTGACCCCCGCACTGCGCAGCGAGCTGCGCCAGGCAATGGAGAGTGCCCGCTGATGTCGTTGCCCCACCGCGGAGCCGACCGCCGCACCGCACGCGTACGCCCGTACGCTCTGACCGGCGGCCGGACGCGCTTCGGCCATGTGCTCATGGTCGAGACATTCGTGGCGACCGTCGACGGCCCGGTCGAACAACTCGCCCTCACCAGAGGAGACTGGGCCGAGCGCGTACTGCCCGAGCTGCGGGCGATCGTCGAACTGTGCCGCAGAATGCGGTCGGTGGCCGAGATCTCCGCACTCCTGCGGATGCCGCTCGGCGTCGTCCGGGTCCTCATCAGCGACCTGGCCGACCAGGGAAGGATTCGCGTGTACGGAACCGGGCACGGGCCCGGCAGCCCCGACCGCGCACTGCTCGAAAGGGTGCTCAGTGGACTACGCAGGCTCTGAACAGCAGGACGGCCTGCAGGAGTGGCAGAACGAACGGGGCCGCGCGCCCGTCTCCACCAAGATCGTGGTGGCGGGCGGGTTCGGCGTGGGCAAGACCACCTTCGTCGGCGCCGTCTCCGAGATCGCCCCGCTGACCACGGAAGCGGTGATGACGCAGGCCAGTGAGGGGTACGACGACCTCGCGGCCACCCCGGAGAAGACCACCACCACGGTGGCCATGGACTTCGGCCGGATCACCCTCGACCAGGACCTGGTGCTCTATGTCTTCGGTACGCCGGGGCAGCAGCGGTTCTGGTTCATGTGGGACGACCTGGTACGCGGCGCGATAGGCGCGGTCGTACTCGCCGACACCCGCCGGCTGGCCGACTGCTTCCCGGCCCTGGACTACTTCGAGGGCACCGGTCTGCCCTACACCGTCGCGGTCAACCAGTTCGAGGGCACGCCCGAGTACACACCGGACGACGTACGCGAGGCTCTCGCCGTACCCACGCACATCCCGGTGCTGGTCATCGACGCGCGCAAGCGGTATTCCGTCGTCGAGGCGCTGCTGGCACTGGTCGGGCACGCGCTGACCGAACAGCCGCTGTAGAAAAGGCCCGAGCCGCAGAAACGCTCCACTTCCACCCTCGAAGCGACCCGAAGCGAGCAGTCGTGCGCAAGATACTCATCGTGGGGGCCGGCCAGGCCGGTCTCCAGCTCGCCCTCGGCCTCCAGGCCCGGGGCTATGACGTCACCGTCATGTCCAACCGCACCGCCGACGAGATACGCGGCGGCCGGGTGATGTCCACCCAGTGCATGTTCGCCACCGCACTCCGGCACGAGCGCGACCTCGGGCTGAACTTCTGGGAGGACCAGGCACCGCGCATCGAGGGCCTCGGGGTCTCGGTGTCCGCCCCCGGCGCGGACGGCGGCGAGGTGGCCCGGCCGATCGACTGGGTCGGACGGCTGGACGGCTACGCGCAGTCCGTCGACCAGCGGGTGAAGATGGCGGGCTGGCTGGAGACCTTCGCCGAGCGCGGCGGCAAGGTGGTCATCCACGGTGTGGCCGTCTCCGACCTCGACTACTTCGCCCGCGCCTACGACCTGGTGCTGGTCGCCGCGGGCAAGGGCGAGATCGTCTCCATGTTCCGCCGGGACGCGGCCCGTTCGCCCTACGACGCCCCGCAGCGCGCGCTGGCCGTCTCGTATGTGCACGGCCTCGGCCCGCGCCCCGAGCACCCCGACTTCCACGCGGTGCGCACCAATCTGGTGCCGGGCGTCGGCGAGTTGTTCGTGATGCCGACCCTCACCACCTCCGGTCCCGCCGACATCCTCTTCTGGGAGGGCATACCCGGCGGCCCGCTCGACGTCTTCCAGGGCGTCAAGGACCCGGCCCAGCACCTGCGGCTGACCCTCGACCTGATGCGGCGGTACACGCCGTGGGAGTACGACAGGGCCGTCTCCGTCGAGTTGACCGACGCGGGCGGCACCCTCGCCGGGCGGTACGCGCCCACCGTGCGCGAGCCGGTCGGCGAACTCCCCTCCGGCGGGCTGGTGCTGGGCGTCGCCGACGTGGTGGTCGCCAACGACCCCATCACCGGCCAGGGTTCCAACAACGCCGCCAAGTGCGCGGCCTCGTACCTGGCGAGTGTGGTGGAGCGCGCGGACCGGCCCTTCGACCGGGAGTGGATGCAGGACGCCTTCGACCGCTACTGGCGGCACGCGGCGCCGGTCACCAAGTGGACCAACGCGATGCTGGCCCCGCCGCCGGAGCACGTCCTCGGCCTGATCGGCGCCGCGGGCGCCCTCCAGCCCGTCGCCGACCGGTTCGCCAACGGCTTCGACGACCCGGCCGACTACGAGCAGTGGTTCTTCGACCCGGAGCGTGCCGGGGCGTATCTGGCCGAGGTGCAGGCCGCGGCGGGCTGACCCGCTACGGTGTGGCCGACGGTGTGGCGGTCGGCTCGGTGGCGGCGTCCGGATCCGGTACGGACGCCGCGTGGCCGCCGGAGCCGGTGCCCGCGTCCGTTCCCGAGACGGTCGGCGGGGTGGTGATGCTGCCGTGGGACGTGGTCGCGGTCGCGTCGGCCCCTGTGGCCGACTCCGCGCCGATCGGGGTGGGCTGCTCGGCCGAGGGCGGGATGTCCGGCAGCGTGTAGTCGCCCAGCGGCGCCGTCCCGAGGTCGGGGCGGACCGCGCCGAGGATCGGGTTGGCGGCGATCGGCGAGACCTTCACGAAGGAGCCGGGGCGCGGCGCCTGGATGACCATGCCGTCGCCGATGTAGAGCGCGACATGCGAGGCCCCGGAGAAGTAGAGCACCAGGTCACCGGGGCGCAGCAGGGCCAGCGGGACATGCGGCAGCCGTGCCCACTGCTCCTGGCTGGTGCGCGGGATGGGCACCCCCGCGTGCAGCCACGCCTGCGAGGTCAGCCCCGAGCAGTCGAACGTGTCGGGCCCCTGGGCGCCCCACACGTACCGCTTGCCGAGCTGCAGGAAGGCGTACGCGATCGCCCGGTCCCCGGCCTTCGAGGGGGTGCGCTTGTCGGCGCCGTCGCCGAGGGCCTTGGAGTCCAGGAAGTCCTGCTGGGCCTTGTTGACGCCCTTCTGCTCCAGCGTCTGCAGCTCGTTGATCTGCACCCCGGTCAGCCCGGCGAGCAGCCCCTCGACCTGCTTCAGATGCGACTCCACCTGGGTCTTCTGGGTGGCCAGTACCGCTTGCGCGTGCTGCGCGGTGTCGAGCGCCTTCTGCGCCTGGGTGTTCAGCGCGTCCAGCCGCTGCTCGCCCGCGGTCAGGTCGCCGAGGACGTCCTTGGTGTGCCCGGCGGCCCGCTGCAGCACGTGCCGCTGGCCGAAGAAGTCCTGCGGGGTCTGGCCGGCCAGCAGCGACAGATACGGCGACACCCCGCCGTCCTGGTACATCTGGCGGGCCATCAGGCCGACCTGGTCGCGGCTGGCGGCGACCGCGACGCGCGCGTCGGCGAGCTGCGCGTCGATCCGCTCGGCCTTGGTCCGCTGCTGGTCGGCGGCTTCCTTGGCCTTGTTGAAGGCGTCGGTCGCGGTCTCCGTCTGCTGGTAGAGCGTCTGGAGCTGGGTGAGGAGCTGCGGCAGCGGCACCGGTGGGCCGGCCGGGGGATCGTACGGTTGCGCACTGGCCCGCGAGGCGGTCGGGAGAGTGAGGGCGGCCGCGGCGAGCAGTGCTCCGCACACCACCGCGGATCTGAGCCAACCCCTGGTCCTACGAGCCACTGTCATCCCCTTTGTCTCGCCGGTCTCGCGTGACGGTGCCTCAAGATCCTGTCACGGATAGTCGTATCTTCGACAGAGGCTTGGGCAATTCCGCGCAATGTGGTCACCCCGCTGGGTGACCGCGGTCCGCCACGCCCTGTCTTCCTCCGGGTCATCGGTTCACCGATGAGTTTCCGTGAGCGGGTGCGTTCTATGGAGTGAAAGGCGCGCACGAGGCGCGCACGGCACACTCGGAGGCAGTCATGAGCACCCACGGCACCAGCTCCAGCGGCACCGCAGGCACCGCAGGCACCGGCTTCACCGGCGGTCTGGAGGGCAAGACCGCGGTGATCTACGGCGCCGGGGGCGTCCTCGGCGGCGGGATCGCCAGGGAGTTCGCCCGCGAGGGCGCCCGGGTCTTCCTCGCCGGGCGCACCCCGGCCACCCTGGAGGCGGTGGCCGCCGACATCAGGGCCGCGGGCGGCCAGGCCGGGACCGACGTGGTCGACGCCCTCGACGAGGACGCCGTACAGAACCATCTGGACAAGGTCGTCGCCACCGCCGGCCGCGTCGACGTCTCGCTCAACCTGATCAAGCGCGGCGACGTCCAGGGTGTGCCCCTGGTCGACATGACCGCCGACGACCTGCTGCGCGCGGTGACCAACGGCCTGCGCTCCAACTTCCTGACCGCCCGCGCGGCCGCCCGCCAGATGGCCCGCCAGGGCTCCGGCGTGATCCTGCACCTGAACAGCGCCTCCGGCGACGGCGCCTTCCCCGGCATGGGCAGCACGGGCCCCGCGGACGCCGCCACCGAGTCCTTCATGCGCTACCTGGCCGCCGAGACCGGCCCGCAGGGCGTACGGGTCTGCGGCATCTGGACGGCGGGCGTCGCGGAGACCTTCGAGACGAACAAGCTCACCGAGGTCAACGCCAACGCCACCGACCCGCAGGCCGCGCTCGACATGATCGCCTCGATGTCGGCCATGCGCCGCACCCCGCGGCTGGCCGACGTGGCCGCGGTGGCCGCCTTCCTGGCCTCCGACCGGGCGTCGGGCATCACCGGCACCATGACGAACGTGACGGCGGGCCTCGTCCTGCGCTAGACCTCGCCCACCCCACCACCCGAACACCACATCAGGAGGCAGAACCATGGACTGGAAGCTGGAACTCGTACTGATCCCCGTCGCCGACGTGGACCGCGCCAAGACCTTCTACACCGAGCGGATGGGTTTCACCCTCGATGTCGACCACAGGTCGGGAGACGCCTTCCGGGTGGTGCAGCTGACGCCACCCGGCTCGGCGTGTTCGATCAGCTTCGGCACCGGCATCACCGACGCCGCGCCCGGTTCCGTACGCGGCCTGCACCTGGTCGTCAGCGACATCGAGGCCGCGCGGGAGGAGCTGCTGGGCCGGGGTGTGGAGGTCGGCCAGGTCCAGCACTTCGAGGACGGCAAAATGATGGACGGCGTGGACGCCGAGCGCCGCGACTTCGCCTCCTTCCTGCCCTTCAGCGACCCCGACGGCAATGTGTGGACGCTCCAGGAGGTACGCAGCGCCACCGAGGCCGAGCGGGACCGCTCGGGCCGCGAGGCGTCTGCGTCATGACACCCGTGGCATCCGAGGACGAGGCGGAGTTCGCGGCGAGCACCGAGCGGTACCGCCGCGAACTGCACATCCACTGCTACCGGATGCTCGCCTCCTTCGACGAGGCGGAGGACGCCGTCCAGGAGGCGCTGCTGCGCGCCTGGCGCTCCCGCGACTCCTTCGACGGCGCCCACCCGGGGGCCTGGCTCTACCGGATCGCCACCAACGTCTGCCTCGACCTGCTGCGCCGCGACGCCCGGCGGCTGCCGCGCGGCGGGACCGTCACCTCCTTCGCCGAGGTGCCCTGGCTCCAGCCGTACCCGGACGGCCTGCTGGACGAGGCCGCGCCGGTCGACGACGAACCCGACGCGGTGGTGGTGGACCGGGAGACCATCGAGCTGGCCTTCCTGGCCGCCATGCAGGTGCTGCCGCCGCGCCAGCGGGCCGCGTTCGTGGTCCGCGACGTCCTCGGCTGGCCCGCGGGGGAGACCGCGGAGCTCCTGGGCACCAGCGTGGCCGCCGCGAACAGCGCCCTGCAGCGGGCCCGGGCCACCATGCGCGAGCACGTCCCCGAGCGGCGCGCCGACTGGACGGCGGGCGAGCCCACCGCCCAGGAGCGGGCCCTGCTCGACCAGTTCATCGCCGCCCACGAGAGCGGCGACGCCAAGGCCGCCGTCGCCATCTCCGCCCAGGACCTGCGGATCACCATGCCGCCGTACCCCATGTGCTACGACGGCGTGAGCAACATCGCCCCGCTGCTGGAGCGCGCCTTCGGCCCCGAGCAGGGCGGCGACTGGAAGCTGGTGCCGACCATGGCGAACCGCATGCCCACCGCGGCCAGCTATCTGCGCCGCCACGGCGACACCGAGTTCCGCGCCTTCAAGTTCGACGTCCTGCGCGTCGAGGCCGGTCTCATCGCCGAGATCACCACCTTCGGCCCCGCCCTCTTCCCCGCCTTCGGCCTCCCCCTGCTCCTCCCGCACTGAGCCGCGCGCAAGCGTACGGCCCGGTCACCGCCCTCGGAGACCGGACCGTACGCGTATGGGGGGACTACTCCGGGGTCAGCCGAAGTAGCTGTGGAAGTTATTGCTGAACTTCACTGCTTCCGGGCCGATCTGGCGTTGACCAGCAGCTTCCGCCCTTCGCTGGCGGTGCTCACGCCTCCTGGGCCGTCTGTGGGCCGTGGCAGCGTAGGCATCTGCGGTTAGGGGAGGCACTCCAGCCCAAACGCCCGCGCACCGCGGATCCGTTCAATAGCCTGCACGGGTGACTACAGCGTCGCCTGAACCGCCAGCCCAACTCGGGTTACTCGACCTGACGGTTGACCTGTCCGTTCCTCAGGTCCACTCAGGCACGGACTTCACCGTGTACCTGCACGTCAAGAACCCTTTCGCGACTGCCGTCTGGATCGATGCGGTGGAACTGAGTCTGCCGACCCAACTGTTCTGGCGGCCACCGGAGCCGTCGGCGAAGCGCGCCTCGGGCGCCCTGCCAGCAGACGAGGCGGAGCCCATACGCGAGGAAGTCAGGCGGCGGAATGCCCGTTCGAGACAACTACAGCAGGACCTGGAGGGGCTCGACCCCGCCAACGGCCAAGAACGAGAGAGGATCAACGCGGAGCTTGAGCAATTACACCGGGACAATGAGATCGACCTAGGGCGGCTACACGGTGGCACCGGCAGCATCCGCCTCGATGCCTACGGTGATGCGACGGTCAACCTCCGCGGCACCGCCCGGCAAATGCGCATCGATGCCTACGGTAATTCGACGGTCAATATTGACGACCCTGCCACGAGCGACAGCGAGCGAGTCCCGCTCAAAGGATCGCTTCCACCAGGTACGGCACTGGAACCGGGCTGCACGGATGTTTGGACCATCCGCCTCGGCACCAGTCGCAGCCCATTCTTCATTCCTGCGAGCTATCGCCTCCAGATCACCGTCGTGTACGGCGTAACCCCGGCTAGGCGAGATTTGGAAGCGGACACCACCGGCTCTGGGCAGGCAAAACTCGCTTCTAGGCGTCGCGTCTTCTCCAACACCACCTCCCTTACGGTGCCACTGAAGGCAGCTATGTGGAACGTGATGTCAGGAGGTGCGCTCGGTGGGGCGGTGGGAAGCGCGGGCCGATCGCTCCAGGACGCCCAAAGCCTGAACACCTTGTTCGAACATCACCTTGGGACAACCATCGGTTCGCTCGTACTCGCCATCATCCTCAGCACCGCGGCGATTGTCTTCGCGGCGCGGAAGTCCGAGGCGCAGTCCTTCGTCACCGTCGAGGATTTCTGGGGTGGACTGCTGATCGGCTTCCTGATCGGCTACTCGGGAACGGCCGCATTCTCCGACCTCACCGGCGTTAGCAGCTAGATGTTCGGGACGGCCGGGAACACGTTGTCCACGGCCTTCCGGGCGCGGCCCTCGCTGCTGGGCAACAGGTGCGTGTACACCCTGAGCGTGAAGCCAGGCTCTGTGTGCCCAAGGTAGGTACTGAGCGCCTTGATGGTCTCGCCCGAGTCCAGCAGCACCGATCCCGTCAAGGTCTCTGGTGAACGCAGCCACGTTGCGGGTGGAGGGGGCGGCCGGGCCGTCTGTGGGCCGTGCGAGGGCGGCCGACAACGGCCAATGACGGCCGCAGTGAAGTGGGAGCGCGCAAGCGTACGGCCCGGTCACCGCCCTCGGAGACCGGACCGTACGCGTATGGGGGACTACTCCGGGGTCAGCCGAAGTAGCTGTGGAAGTTGTTGCTGAACTCCCAGTTGCTGAACTTGTCCCAGTTCACCGACCACGTCATCAGGCCGCGGAGGGCGGGCCAGGTGCCGTGGGTGGAGTAGCCGCCGCAGTTGGTCTTCTTCGTGAGGCAGTCGAGGGCCTGGTCGACGGCGGCGGGGGCGGTGTAGCCGTTGCCCGCGTTGGTGGAGGCGGGCAGGCCGATGCCGACCTGGGAGGGGGCCAGGGCCGGGAACATGTTGGCGGTGTTGCCCGCCACCGGGAAGCCGGTGAGGAGCATGTCGGTCATCGCGATGTGGAAGTCCGCGCCGCCCATCGAGTGGTACTGGTTGTCCAGGCCCATGATCGACCCCGAGTTGTAGTCCTGGACGTGCAGCAGGGTGAGGTCGTTGCGCAGGGCGTAGATCACCGGCAGGTAGGCGCCGCAGCGCGGGTCCTGGCCGCCGAACGGCCCGGAACCGTAGAACTGGTAGCCCATCTGCACGAAGAAGGTCTCCGGCGCCATGGTGAGCACGAAGCCGCTGCCGTAGCGGGCCTTGAGGGTCTTCAGCGCCGAGATCAGGTTGACGATCACCGGGGTGGTCGGGTTCTTGAAGTCGGTGTCGCCGGTGTTGAGGGAGAGCGAGTGGCCCTCGAAGTCGATGTCGATGCCGTCGAGGCCCCAGGTGTCGATGATGCCGCTCACCGAGGAGACGAACGCGTCGCGGGCCGCGGTGGTGGTGAGCTGGACCTCGCCGTTGGCGCCGCCGATGGAGAGCAGCACCTTCTTGCCCTTGGCCTGCTTCGCCTTGATCGCGGCCTTGAAGTCGGCGTCGGACTCCACCGACGGGCACTCGCTGACCGAGCAGCGGTTGAAGTGGATGCTGCCCGAGGTGGCCGAACTGGTCTCACCGAAGGCCAGGTCGATCACGTCCCAACTGTCCGGCACGTCCGCCAGCTTGATGTACCCGGAGCCGTTGGCGAACGTCTCGTGCAGATAGCCGACCAGCGCGTGCGTCGGCAGCCCACCGGACGGCGGCGGCGAGGTCGGGGGAGTGGTCGGCGGCGTCGTGGGCGGCGTGGTCGGAGGCGTGGTGGGCGGTGTGGTCGGGGGAGTCGTCGGCGGTGTGGTGGGGGGCGTCGTGGTGCCGCCGCCGGGGCCCTGCAGCGAGATGTCGTCGGCGTAGTACGTCGGCTGCCCGTACCAGCCGTGCACGTAGACCGCCGCGCTGGTCTGGCTCGCGCCGGTGGTGAAGGAGACGCTCAACTGCCCGTAACCGCCGCCCGTCCCGGGCGTCCAGGTGCTGGCGCCGCCGTCCACGCCGATGTACACGTACGCGCCCTTCACCTGGGCGGTGAGCGTGTACGTGGTGTTCGGCGCGACCGTGACGTTCTGCTTGCACTGCCCGGTGGCCGACGAGGACGGCACGCCCTGCAGGGCGTAACTGCCGCTGTGCGCCTGCCCGGTGACGACGCTGTCGCCCGCGTCGCAGGTCCAGCCCGACAGACTGCCGCTCTCGAAGCCGCCGTTGGTCAGGAACTCGCCCGCGCTGGCGGCCGGCGCGAGGGCGACCAGGCCGCCGATCGCGACGGCGCCCGCGACCGCGGCCGAGGCGGCGACGAAGGATCTCTTGCGCAGTGCGGAGGTGAGCATGGGGGGATGCTCCTTCGGTGAAGGGGGCATGTCACCGCGCAGCAAACAGGTCCAGACCAATCGTGTCAATGGTCTGAACCAAGAGAGGGTCAGTCGGTCCCGTTTGACCTGCGTTTGGACCATGGCCACTTCAGGCCGCCGTCGGGCTTGCGGCGGCCTTCCGGGTCGTAGACGAAGACGAAGCGGGTGCGGCGGGTGGCGCGGGGGGCCGGGTTGAGCTCGCGGTGGTAGACGTGCACCACTTCGGGGCCGCCCTCGGGGGCCGGGACGGGGACGGAGTAGACGCGCGGCGGCTGGCCGGTGGTACCGGTCAGCACCGCCAGCACCTTGCCGTCCAGCGGGCCCCCGACGAATTCCGTGTCCTCGTGTCTCACCCGGTCAGGATGGCACGGGACACCCGCGATCCGGGTACGGGCGCTACCCGGGCGGGTCCGGCAGCAGGTGTGCCGCGACCTCGGCGAGGGGGGCGATCCGGCGGACCAGCGAGCCCGCGGGACTGGCCGGGGACTCCTCGGCCAGGCAGCGGGCGGCGGCCTCCGCGGCCTGCGGGTCGGTGGTCGCCGTCACCAGCAGCAGCGCCACGAAGTGGTCGACCAGCCAGGCGCGCAGCTCGCCGACCGGCGGCTGCTTGCCCTCGTCCAGCCAGATCAGCGAGACCGCCTCGACGCAGGCGATCCATGACCTGACCATCATGGCCAGCCGTGGTCCCGGCGCGGTGACGCCCAGATGGTGCAGCACCTGCTCGGCCGCGCCGCGGCGCACCTCGTCCACGATCGCGTCGGTACGGCTGGTCTCGGCCACGCTGCCGCCGCGCAGCAGTGCCCCGTACGCGGCGTCGTGCTCGTCGACATAGGCGAGGTAGCGGTCCAGGGCGTCCGCCAGCCGCTCGGTGGGCGGGCCCTGCGACGGTACGGCGAACCGGCCGATCAGCTCCTGCGCCGCGCCGAGCACCGCGGCCTCGTACAACTGCTCCTTGCCGCCCGGGAAGTAGCGGTACACCAGCGGCCTGGACACCCCGGCCGCGACGGCGACGTCGTCTATCGAGACATCCTCGGGCCGCCGGTGCCCGAACAGGTCGACGGCGGCGGCCAGCAGCTGCGTACGACGCTGCTCGACGCTCATCCTGCGATATGCCGGCGCCGCACTGCTGCTCATGCCAGCAGCCTAGGGCCTGGCCCCGGGGGCCGCACATACGAGCGGACGGGGTGGGGGGTTCAGAGGAGTCCGGAGCTGCGCCAGAGTTTGCGGCTGGGGCCGCGGATCAGTCCGACCTCCTCGAAGAAGTCCATCAGCCGCTTCGCCGACTGCCGCATCACCTCGCGGCGGTGCGGGCTGGTGCGCGCCATCTCGGCGGCGTAGCGCGGGTCGAGGCCGATCGACTCGTAGACCTTCGGGCTGATCAGGGAGCGGGCGATCACCCGGGCCGCCTGCGCGGAGGACAGCCGGGTGAACTCGATCTCCCAGCGCGGCGCGGTCTCCATCTGGCGGCGCAGCTCCTCGCGGGCGTACCGGATGTGCCGGGCCTCCTCGACCACATGGATCCGGGTGATGCCCCGGGTCAGGGTCTGCACCCGCTCGTCCGGGAAGGTCAGCCGCTGCATCCAGTCGAGGATCTCCTCGGCGAGCAGCGTGCCGGTGAAGGAGCCGGGCGTGGTCGAGATGGTCTTGATCAGCCGGCCGAGCTGGTGGTCCAGCCGGCTGGGCCGGTACGCGGGGGTGCCCAGCTTCGTCACCGCGCGGGCGAACATCTTGGAGTGCCGGCACTCGTCGGCGATCTCGGTGAGCGCGTACCGCACATGACCGCTGGTCGGGTCGAGGTCGTAGGTGTGCCGCAGCAGGAGCTGCATCAGGATCGTCTCGAACCACACGCCGATCGAGCAGAGCGACGCCGCCTCGTGGCGGCTCAGCTCCATCCGCTGCTCCTCGGACATGTGCTTCCACAACGGGGTGTCGTAGAGGGAAAGCAGCTCGGGCGGCCAGAACCACTTGCCCTCCTCCAGCGGGGCGTCCCAGTCCAGGTCGGTGTCCGGGTCGAAGGAGTGCTTGGCCGAGGCCGCGAGCAGCCGCTCCGCCGTCCGCTCACGGGAGATCAGACCTGCGTCCATGTGAAGTGGCCTCCGGTGCACAAGGGTTACCTGCGGTACAGGTCTTATGAGACTCTGTGTCAACAAGGCAGTCAAGCCCTCGCGCACGACGTGAATGGAGTTCCCGATGCCGACGGAAGGTCTGTACACGCAACCGCCCGGCGAACAGATCTGGAAAGTGCCCGCTCACGGCGCCGCCCGCTTCTCCTGGGAGTACGGCGACGGCCGCGAGCGACTGCTCGCCCTGTACCAGAAGGGCAAGGACAAGCAGTGGGACGCCACCAAGCGGATCGACTGGACCCAGGAGGTCGACCCGTTCGACCCGCTCGGCACCCCGGACGAGGCCATGTCGATCTACGGCACCCGTTACTGGGACACCATGAGCGACCGCGACAAGGGACTGCTGCGACAGCACTACACCGCCTGGCAGTTCAGCCAGTTCCTGCACGGCGAGCAGGGCGCCATGATCTGCGCCGCCCGGATCGTGGAGTCGGTCCCCGACCTGGACGCGAAGTTCTACTCCGCCACCCAGACCATGGACGAGGCCCGGCACGCCGAGGTCTACGGGCGCTTCCTCCAGGACAAGGTCGGGATGCTCTACCCGATCAACGACAACCTCCAGTCGCTGCTGGGCGACACCCTGCGCGACTCCCGCTGGGACATGCCCTACCTCGGCATGCAGGTGCTCATCGAGGGCCTGGCGCTGGCCGCCTTCGGCATGATCCGCGACACCACGACCAAGCCGCTGCCCAAGCAGATCCTGGCGTACGTGATGCAGGACGAGGCCCGGCACGTCGCCTTCGGCCGGATGGCGCTGCGGGACTACTACAAGCAGCTCAGCGACGCGGAACTGCGCGAGCGCGAGGAGTTCGTGATCGAGGGCTGCTATCTGATGCGGGACCGGCTGCGCGGCCTGGAGGTGCTGGAGAACTTCGGCATCCCGACCGCCGAAGCCGCCGAAATGACCGAGAGGTCCGAATTCCTGCATCTGTTCCGCAAGCTGCTGTTCAGCCGGATCGTGCCTTGCGTGAAGGACATCGGCCTGTGGGGGCCGCGGCTGCAGAAGGCGTACGTCGACATGGGCGTCTTCGACCTCGGCGACTCCAACCTCGACCTGCTGATGACCGAGGACGAGGAGATCGCCGAGCGGCTGGACGCCGAGCGGTTCGCCGCCGAGGAGAGCGCTCGGGTCGCGGAGGTCGCGGAGGCCATCACCCTGGGCGCCACGGAGAGCTGACGGCTCAGCGCCCCCGCCATGAAGCCCCCGCCGTAAAGGGGGTATCGCGGACACGCGTGAGGGTAGATCGTACGCTTGTCCGATGATTGAAGGACCGAGATCGCGACGTGCCGAGCGGCACGCCAGGGCGCAGCGCAGACGCCGTAACACCGCAGTGGGCGGCTGCGCGCTGCTACTCGCCGTCGCGGGCTCGGTCTACGTGGCCTACGGCCGCGGTGGCGGCTCCGGTGCCACGGCCGCCGACCGGCTGCCCGGCGGCGGGCCCGCCACGACCGCGCAGGACGACGCGAAGGCGGGCGGGAAGCAGCCGGGGAAGCCGTCGCCGGGAGTCAAGAAGGCCGCGCGCCCGCCCGAGCCGGCCGGCACCCTCACCCTCGCCTTCGCGGGCGACGTCCACTTCACCGACCGCACCGCGCCCCGGCTCGGCGTCGACCCGGCGCTGGGCCCGATGTCGGCGGCGCTGTCGGCCGCCGACTTCTCCATGGTCAACCTGGAGACCGCGATCACCAGCCGCGGTGTGGCGCAGCCGAAGAAGTACCACTTCAGGACCACCCCGGCCGCCCTCGGCGCGCTCCAGCGCTCGGGCATCGACGCGGTCACCATGGCCAACAACCACGCCGTCGACTACGGCGCCCAGGGCCTGACCGACAGCCTGGCCGCCAAGCACAGCTCGCCGATACCCGTGGTCGGCATCGGCGCCGACGAGAGCGAGGCGTACCGCCCGTTCACCACCACCGTGAACGGGGTGCGGCTCGCCGTCGTCGCCGCCAGCCAGGTGATCGACATCACCAACCAGAACTGGCGGGCCACCGCCACCCACCCCGGGATCGCCTCGGCCCTGGACCGCCCCAAGCTGCTGAAGGCGGTCAGGGACGCCAAGGCGCACGCCGACGTCGTGGTGGTCTATCTGCACTGGGGCACCGAGGGCCAGAACTGCCCGGGACCCGAGCAGAAGTCGATCGCGGCCGACCTCTCCGCCGCCGGCGCCACCGCCGTGGTCGGCACCCACGCCCATGTGATGCTCGGCTCCGGGATGATGGGCCGGACCTACGTGGCCTACGGGTTCGGCAACTTCCTCTGGTACGGCCACTCGCCGTACCCGAACTCCGACGAGACCGGGGTGACCTCCCTCACCGTCACCCACGGCAAGGTCACCAAGGCCGCCTTCACCCCCGCCGTGGTCGACGGGAACGGCGTGCCGGAACCGCAGTCGGGCGCCGCGGCGACCCGCATCACCGACCGGTACGCCCAGCTGCGGCAGTGCACCGGGCTGGCCGATCCGCCCCGCGGCTGACACCTCGTCGGGTGGCGGCGGACGCGCGATCGCCGAACTCCCGCCCGAATCCCCGCCCGTACGTCCGGGTTCTGTAACGGGCCGCCTACCAGGGCACACCGGCGGAACCGTACTCTTGGCCGCCGCATCTATCCGATCGACCGAGGGGCGATTCGGGTCGGCGGCCAGGGGCCGGCGGACGAGCCGGAGCACGAGCAGGCGGGCGGGGTAGAGAGAACATGACGGGACGACGCATATCCCTTGCGGGGCTGACCCAGGCACAGCGCACGACGGCGATCACCGTGGCGGCGGTGCTGGCCCTGATAGCGACGGTCGTCGGGGCGACCCTGGTGTCGGGTTCGGGCAACCGGGACCTCGCGTCCGACACCCCGGGCAAGGGCGGCGGCACCCACAGCCCGTCGGCCGGTACGCACACCCCCAGCCGCCCCGCCACGGTGCCGGTGCCCGACTCGATACAGCACCAGCCGGAAGCCGCGGGCAAGGCCGTCAACATCACCATCGACGACGGACCCGATCCGGTCTGGACGCCCCAGGTGCTGTCCGTGCTCAAGCAGTACGGCGTGCACGCCACCTTCTGCATGATCGGCCCGCAGGCCGCCGCCCACCCCGACCTGGTCCGCCGGGTCGTGGCCGAGGGGCACCGGCTGTGCGACCACACCGTCCACCACAACGAGTCGATGGACCACAAGCCGCTCGCGTACCAGAAGTCGGAGATCCTGGACGCGCTCGACATGATCGAGGACGCCTCGGGCGGCGCGCACGTGCAGTACTACCGGGCGCCGGGCGGCGCCTTCACCCCGGCCAGCCGCGCGCTGGCCGCCCAGCACGGGATGCGGCCGCTGGGCTGGAACGTCGACACCAAGGACTTCTCGCGGCCCGGCGTCAACGCGATCATGCACACCCTCAAGTACGAGATCAGCAACGGCCCGACCATCCTCTTCCACGACGGCGGCGGCGACCGCTCGCAGACGGTGGAGGCACTGCGCCAGGCGCTGCCGTGGCTGCGCCAGCAGGGTTACGCGTTCAGCTTCCCCAAGGTGAAGTGACGCCGGCTCACCCGCGGGGGGCGCCCGATCGGCGCCCCCTCACTGCGTGGTGAGCACCGCCCGCATCACCGCACGGGCGATCGGCGCCGCGTTGCCGCCGCCGGAGATGTCGGCGCGGACCGCCTCGGCGTCCTCCACGACCACCGCCACCGCCACCGCGGCCTTCTCCGCGCCCGCCGGCTTGGCGTAGGAGATGAACCACGCGTACGGCGTGCCCTTGTTGTCCAGGCCGTGCTGCGCGGTGCCGGTCTTGCCGCCGACCACCGCCCCCGGGATCGCCGCGTTCTTGCCGGTGCCGTCGCTGACCACCGCCTCCATGAGCTGCTGCAACTTGCCGGCGGTCGCCGCGCTCACCGCCTGGTGCAGCTTGCGGGGCGCGGCGGACGAGACGGTGACGCCGCTGTGGTTGGTCACCCTGTCGACCAGATACGGCGTCATCAGGGTGCCGCCGTCGCCGACCGCACCGGCCACCATCGCCATCTGCAGCGGTGTGGCCGTCGTGTCGAACTGCCCGATCGAGGACAGCGCCACCTGGTCAGGGCTCATCCAGGTGTCGAAGGTGCTCTTCGCCACGCTCGGCGGAATCCTCAGCCGGGTGTCGTTGAAGCCGAACGCCTGCGCCTGGTCGGCCATCGCCTGGAGCCCCGTGTCGGCGCCGAGCTTGGCGAAGACGGTGTTGCAGGAGACCCGGAAGGCGTCGTAGAGACTGGCGTCCGCGCAGCCGCCGCCCTCGTTGCTGAGCCAGACCCGGGTCCCCGGCAGCCGGTACGGGTCCGGTGAGGCCGTCCGCGCCCGCAGGTCGGTCACCGCGCCGGTCTCCAGCGCGGTGGCGGCGGTGACGACCTTGAAGGTGGAGCCCGGGGGATAGGTCTGCCGGATCGCCCGGTCCAGCATCGGCTGGTCGGCGTCGGCGTTCAGCCCGGTCCAGGCGTCGGTCGCGGTGTGCCCGGTGCCCGCGAGCGCCGCCGGGTCGTACGACGGGGACGACACCAGCGCCAGGATCCGCCCGGTGGCCGGGTCGAGCGCGGCGACCGCGCCCTTGCGCCCGGCGAGCCCGTCGTACGCCGCCTTCTGGGCCGCCGCGTCGATGGTGGTGTACACATCGCCGCCGCGCTGCCGGGCCCGGGTGATCTCGTGCCACAGCGGCACCGCGTCGAGCCGGGTGGAGGTGCCCGACAGCAGGTCGTCCTCGGTGCCTTCGAGCAGCGTGGTGCCGTACGTCTGCGACGCGAAGCCGGTCACCGGGGCGTACAGCGGGCCGTTGGTGTAGGTGCGGGCGTAGGTGAACCGGTTGCCGGTGCGGCGCGAGCCGGTGACGACGGCGGTGCCGACCAGGATGTCGCCGCGCGGCTGGTGGTAGCGGGCGATGGCGATCCTGCGGTTGGCCGGGTTGGCGTCGTACGCATCCGCCCTGCCGACCTGCACCCGCGCCGCGTTGACCAGCAGCGCGACCAGCAGCAGCAGGCAGAAGGCGGCGGCCCGCCGTACACAGGCGTTCACGCGACGGCCTCCAGGACCTCGGCGGGGACCTCGGGCATCGGGCGGCGGGCGTTGTCGCTGACCCGCACCAGCAGCGCCACGATGATCCAGTTGGTGACCACCGAGGAACCGCCCTGGGCGAGGAAGGGCATCGCCATGCCCGTCAGCGGGATCAGGTCCATCACCCCGCCGGTGATCACGAAGACCTGCAGGGCCAGGATCGACGCCAGGCCGACCGCCAGCAGCCGCCCGAACGGGTCGCGCAGCGCCAGCCCGGCACGGAAGCCGCGGGACACCAGCAGGGCGTACAGCAGCAGCAGCGCGCACAGCCCGGCCAGGCCCAGCTCCTCGCCGACGGTGGCCAGGATGAAGTCGGACTTGGCGGCGAAGCCGATCAGGTACGAGTGCCCCTGGCCGAGACCGGTGCCGAGGACGGCGCCGTTGGCGAAGGCGAAGAGGGACTGGGCGATCTGGTTGGGGCCGATCCCGGCGTCGATGGTGGCGAACGGGTGCAGCCAGTCCACCACCCGGCTGTGCACATGCGGCTCCACCGAGCCGACCGCCAGCGCGCCCACCGCGGCGAGCAGCAGCCCCACCGCGGTCCAGCCGGTACGGCCGGTGGCCACGTACAGCATCACCACGAAGAGGCCGAAGAACAGCAGCGAGGTGCCCAGGTCCCGCTCCAGGATCAGCACCCCGACGCTGACCAGCCAGAAGGCCACCACCGGTCCCAGCACCCGGCCGGTGGGCAGTTGCAGCCGCCAGATCCGGCGGCCCGCGTACGCCAGCACCGCGCGGTTCGCCGACAGATAGGCGGCGAAGAAGACGGCGAGCAGCACCTTGGCGAACTCGCCAGGCTGGATGGAGAACCCGGCGACCCGGATCCAGATCTTCGCCCCGTTGATCGCGGGGAAGAAGATCGGCAGCACCATGAGGAGGAGCGCGGCGGTCACGCTGACGTACGCGTAGCGGGCCAGCACCCGGTGGTCGCGCAGCGCCAGCATCACCGCGATGAACAGCGCCACGCCGAGCGTCGACCACACCAGCTGGGCGGGCGCCGCCGACGCGCCCAGCGACGGCTCCAGGTCGAGCCGGTAGATCAGCACCAGGCCGAGGCCGTTGAGCAGCACCGCGATCGGCAGCAGCAGCGGATCGGCGTAGGGCGCGCGGGCCCTGACCGCCAGATGGGCCAGCAGCGCGAGCACGCCGAGCCCGGCGCCGTACCAGGCGGCGTCGCGCGGCACCGCGCCGGTCCTTGCCAGGCCCACCTCCGCGTAGCCGTAGACCGAGATCGCGACCGCGGCGACGATCAGGCAGAGTTCCACACCGCGGCGCCGGGGCGGCCGCGGGGTGGCCGGAGAGGCGGCCACCGCGTCCACGGACGTTGCACTCATGGCACCGCAACCTAGCAAGGGGCGGGGGATATGTCCGTTAGGCCCCGTCCGAGGTGCTGTCGGACCCGCCACGTACGCTTGGCCGTGTGACCGTGCCGGACGAACTCGCCGACCTGCCCTACGCGGACCTGCTGAGCCCCCACAGCGGCCCGCTGACCGTCGAAGGGGACTACGACAGCGCCCACTTCGACCGGCTCGTGTTCGAGGACGACGACGCCGCCGGAGCGCGCTTCCTCGAGTGCGCCGTCACCGACTGCACCTTCACCGGCGCGAATCTGCGCCGCGCCCGCGTCAACGAGCTGTGGGCCACCGGCAGCCGCCTCACCGGCGTCACGCTGGCCGAGAGCGACTGGCAGGACTCCTCGCTCACCGCGTGCTCGCTGGCCGGTGTGGAGGCGTTCGGCGCCGTGCTGCGCCGGGTGGTGCTGCGCCGCTGCAAGCTGGACTCGGTGAACCTGCGCTCGGCCCGGCTGTTCGACGTGGTCTTCGAGGACTGCGTGCTGCGGGACGTCGACTTCGGCGAGGCCAGGCTCGAAGGGGTCTCCTTCCCCGGCTCCCGGCTGGAGCGGGCCCGCCTCGGCCGCGCCACGCTCAAGAAGGCCGATCTGCGCGGCGCGCTCGCCATCGACCTCGCCGACGGCTACGAGTCGCTGCGCGGCGCCACCATCAGCACCGCCCAGCTCCTCGACCTCGCCCCGGCCCTCGCGCTTACCCTCGGCATCACGGTGAAGGACCGCTGAGCCGTTTCCCCGATTCCCCGTTTCCTCACGTTCCTCATTCCTCAGGAGATCTTGTGACCATCCCGAACCTCTACGACATCCCGCTGCACACCCTCGACGGCGACCCGACCACGCTCGGTGACCACCGCGGCAAGGCGGTGCTCGTGGTGAACGTGGCCTCCAAGTGCGGGCTCACCCCCCAGTACGAGGGCCTGGAGCGGCTGCAGAAGCGCTACGCCGACCGCGGCTTCACCGTGCTCGGTGTGCCCTGCAACCAGTTCGGCGGGCAGGAGCCCGGCACCGCCGAGGAGATCCAGACCTTCTGCTCCACGACCTATGGCGTGAGCTTCCCGCTGCTCGCCAAGGTCGATGTGAACGGGGAGGCGCGGCACCCGCTCTACGCCGCCCTCACCCAGGTGCCCGACGCGGCGGGCGAGGCCGGGGACATCACCTGGAACTTCGAGAAGTTCCTGGTCAGCGCCACGGGCGAGGCCGTGGCGCGATTCCGCCCGGGCACCGAGCCCGAGGCTGCGGAGGTCACTGTGGCGATTGAGGCGCAGCTCCCGGAGTGATCGTCCGGGCCCCGCGAGGGGGTGCCTAGATGCGCGATCGCGCCATGGCGGAATCCGGCCGGTCGGTGGACATTGTCCGGATCACCCCACTCCTGGTTCGCTCTTCTTACCGCCCCAGGCGAGGAAGGGACCGGCAGTGCAGGAGATCGAATTTCGTACTGGACACCTGTGTGTCGATACGGATCCTGCCCTGTGTGTCCCTTGCCAGGAGCGGCTGGATCGGCAACTCGCCTTGCTTCCCCGGGTATACGGCGAGTTGGAGGTTGCACTCGTGTCGGCGCCGGACTCCGGCGATCGAGTGACCGGCACTGCCCGGCCCGGCATCCCCCTGAACGGGCCGGCTGTCGAGGCGCGCGCCGACATTCGAGGCACTCTTGCCTCCTGGGCCGATCTGATCGTCGAGGGCCGCACCGTCCGTCTCCCCCTACGGACGGTGCCGGCCCTCGCCGCATTCCTCCGCCGTCACCTCGGCTGGCTGGCCGTACATCCAGCGGCCGAGGACGCGGCGACCGAGATCGACGCGCTCGTCCAGCGATCCCTGCGGATCGCGCGACCGCGCCACGACCGGCGGATCCCCGTCGGTCCCTGCATCGCGACCGGGTGCCGCGGCCGTCTCACCGCGGTCGCCCGCGACCCCGGCTCCGCGCTGCCCTCCGCCGTCGAGTGCGACGCCGACGCCACCCACACGTGGCCGCCGGAGCGCTGGCGGGCCCTCTACCGCAATCTCCCCGCGGTCCCCAGCGGACTCAGCGCCCGGCAGATCTCCTCCGCCTGGCGTATTCCCGCAGGGACCGTCCACTGGCTCGCCGACGAACACCGGTGGCGCCGACTGCGCGACGGCCGACAGGTCTTCTACGCGCAGGAGGACGTGCTGGACACCCTGGGCCGTGACCGGCTCGAGGAGTCCTGACACCCACCCGGCGGCGAGCCCCCTGAGTCCCCCCACAACGCAGGAAACGCCGTACGGCCCGTGAAGAACCACGGGCCGTACGGCGAGCGAAGCACAAGCCGTGTGTGTGCGTTCAGACGAGGCCGTGGGCGGCCGCCAGGACACCCGCCTGGAAGCGGCTCTCCGCCTGCAGATAGCGCATGTTCTCCGACACCAGCCTGCTCACCGTGCGCAACGACACACCGAGCCGCCGCGCGATGCGCTCGTCGGTGAGGCCGTTGGCCAGCAGCCGCATGATCGTCCGGTGCTGCTCGGTGAGGTCGTCATGACCGTCGGCGCTGTTGGCCAGCTCCGGCGAGAACGGCACGGAGCGCAGCCAGCAGTCCTCGAAGACCGCCACATAGGAGGCGACCAGCGCCGTGCCGTGCACCACGATCGCCGCGTACGACGGGTCGTTGGGGTCCGACGGCAGCAGTACGGTCGCCGAGTCGCCGATCATCATGTCGAAGGGCACCTGCGGCGCCAGCCGCACCTCGACCCCGACGGCCGCCAGGTCCGCGAGGTACTTGCGCTGCCGGGGGCCGGAGTTGACGCTCTGGCCGTAGATCGCCCGCACCTTGATGTCACGGCTGATCAGGTCGGCGTCGCTCTGCAGCGAACCCGCGAGCATGTCCGGCGGCGGCAGCGGGCCGGGGTGCATCGAGTCGGTGGTGACGGAGACCCGGGAGGCGAAGTCGCCCAGCATCTGCCGCTTCTGGCTGTCGCCGATGACGAGTTCCACATCGACCTGGAGCGTCTCGCGCAGCACCGCCGGGCGGTACTGGTTCATCAGTGTCTCGGCGGCCCGCATGGTGGCCGCCAGTTCCTCGCTCTGGACGCGCAGTGCCTCGCGCTGCCGTGACAGCAGACCGAGCAGAGCGGTGTCCGGTTCCACGGAATCGACCTCCTGCGGGAACCGTCCGTCACGTATGAGTCCGAGTGAGCGCAGTTCGTTCCACCCCGCCTCGGCCTCCTCCTCGGTCAGCCCGAGGGCGGCTTCGGCCTGCTCCGGCACCGCCGAACCATGGACGCGCAACGACTGGTAGAGAGCGAGTCCGACGTCACCCGAGTCCGTCGCACCGCCGGGACCGTACACGGGCACGGCCAGCCCCCTCTCATCACCGCGAGCACCGACTGCGAGATCGTGCGCAATATGCCGACAGCACCGGAAACGACTCTAGCAATCGTCGTCGTCCGTGCCAGCGGAGCAAGCCGTTCGGCTCACACACGCAGGTGAGGGGTTTGGGTTGCAGCGCGGCGCACACCGCGGACCGGCGGCCATGCGACGGCTTGTGTGACGGCACATGCTGCCAGCGTGGAAGCTATCCTCATGGCCGCAGGTCAGCGTGTCAACACCCGATCTCCGCGCCGCGGGCGGCGGCCCGACGGCCGCTCTCCGAGGTGAATCCGGCGTGGATCCAGCATGGATCCGGCGTGGATTCCCGGCGGCTCGGAAGCGGATTGCGTGACAGGAGGTGGGTGATGGCGGAGCCGGTCCCGGTGGTGCTGGTGGGTGCCGGAAAGGTGGCGCACGCCGCCCATCTGCGGGAGATCCGTGACATGCCGCGGGAGCTGCGGCTGGCCGCCGTGATCGACCCGGATCCGGCGCACACCGACCCCGTGCGGGCGCGCTTCCCGGAGACGCAGCTGTGCGCGACGTTGGACGAGGCGGTACGGGCCGGGGCCCGCGCGGCGCTCGTCTGCACCCCGTGGTGGACGCACCGCGACACCGTCCTCGCCTGTCTGGAACGCGGGCTTCCGGTGCTCTGCGAGAAGCCCGTCAGCCTCGATCTCGCCGAGATCGACGAGCTGGCCGCGGCGGAGCGGCGCGCCGGGGTGCCGGTCGCCGCGGGGTACATGAAGCGGCACGATCCCGTGGTGGCCCTTTTCGTCGACCACTGCCGCGAGCAGCTCGGCGCGGCCCGGCGCCTGGTGGTGGACATCCACGACCCCAACGCGCCGCACCTGGTCGACCACCTCATGCCGTACCCCGCACCGCCGGTCGGCCCGCAGCCGCCGCCCGCGGCGGCCGCGCTGGCCCGCGCGCTCGGCCCGGCCGCGACCGAGGCGCAACGCGAGGTGTACGCGCGGGGCCTGGGCGGCTCGCTCGTCCACGAGGTCAACATCGTGCACGCCGCCTTCGACGGCAGCGGCCGCCGGCTCCACGGCCGCCTCCTGCACGCCACCGGGTGGGCCGGGTCCAGCGCCGTCACCGCGCGCTGGCGCCCCGACGACGACCTCCTGGTCGACCTCACCCACACCCGCCTCCCGGCCCACCGCCGCTACCGCGAGACCGTCGAACTCACCGCCGCCGACTCGGTCGCCACCCTCCACCTGCCCTCCCCGTACGCCCGCGACGAGGCGGCCACCCTGCACATCGACACCTGGAACCCCGCCACCGGCCTCGCCACCCGCCGCACCCACACCGCCGAACCCGGCCACACCGGCTTCCGCCGCCAACTCCTCGCCTGGACCCGCACCTTGCGCGACACCCCTGCCGCCCCATTGCTGCCGGGCCTCCCGGAAGTCCGCGCGGACGCACTCGTCGTGAGGGAGGCGGCGCTGGGGGTTGCGGAGTGACCCTCGATTTGCGTCTCTTTGAATCCCACTTTTGGTGAGGGCGGGCCGGAGCTCACGCACCAGGTGTTTCACGCGCACCACGAGCGCTCAGCGGTATTCGTGTAACACCGACTGTTACTCCACTTCGGTTACGGAGAGCTGCCGTTGGCGCTAGTCTCGGCGGCCGAGCGTTCGAATTCCGACGCCGCTAAGAGAAGAGACGACATGAGCAACGACATGCCGCCGCCCGGGCCGCCGAACGAGCAGCCGGGCCAGTCGCCGTACGGGTCGGAGGGCCAGTCGCCCTACGGAGCGCCGGGTCAGCCGCCCAACGGCTCGCCCTACGGATCTCCTTACGGCCAGCCGCAGCAGCCCGCGGGCCGGCCGTCCGGGGGTACGGGTTTCGACCCGAGTTCGGTGAACAAGCTGGACTGGGCCATCCTCGGCGTCGGCGCCGTGGTGTTCGTCTTCTCCTTCTTCGACTACTACTCCTGGGACTTCGGCAGCCAATTGGGCATCGATCTCGGGAGCTACAGCTGGAGCGCCTGGCATTTCGACCACGGTCTCTTCATCGCCTGGTTCGCGATGGTCTTCTCGGTGCTCGGGGCCGCGGTACTCGCCGCCCAACTCTTCGCGCCGCAGGTGAACCTGCCCAAGCCCGGCCGCATGCTGACCTTCAGCGCCTTCGCGGTGAGCTTCGTGCTCTACCTTCTCGCGATCTTCGCCCACTCGGACTTCGGCTCGGCCGGCGGTCACGGGTTCAGCTTCTGGCTCAGCCTGGTGCTGGCCGGCGTCGGAGCGGTGACCTCCCTCGCCCGGGCGCAGCAGACGGGTACGGCGCTGCCCGGACCGTTCAACAACCTGCCGCGCATCGGCAACTGAGGCCGGCGGCCCGCTCGGCCGCGAAGCCACGCCGACGCCCGGGGAGTGCGTTCAGGACTCCCCGGGCACCGGGCGTACTCGTCAGATGTGCTCGGCCGCGTACGCGAGGAAAGCCGACCACTCGGCGGCGCTGAACGCGAACTGTGGACCTTCCGGGTCCTTGGAGTCCCGGACGTGGACGGTGCCGGGGGAGGTGGCCACCTCGACGCAGTCCGGCCCCTCGTTGCTGCTGTAGCTGCTCTTGAACCACTCCAGCGGGCTGGTGCTGTGGGCAGAGGGCTCAGTCGTCATGTCTCTCCCAGGACCTTCTCGATGAACGCGAGTGACTCCCTCGGGGTGAGAGCCTGCGCGCGGATAATCCCATACTGGGCCTCAAGCGTCCTGACCTCGTTGCGATCGGTGATCACCCGACTGAAGTTCTGCGCCTCGATGTGTCCGACGGTCGGTCCGTTCTTCGGCCCGAGCAGACGCAGTTGGCCCCCCATGCCCGCGTGGTCCTCGCGGTCGGTGGGCATGACCTGGATCTCGACATTCCGCAACTGGCCCACCTCCAGCAGGTGTTGAAGCTGCCCGCGCAGCACCGCCCGCCCGCCGATCGGCCGCAGCAGAGTCACCTCCTCCTGGACGAAGCTGAGGATGGGGGCGGGCCAGCGGGTGAAGATCTCCTGCCGGGCCATCCGCGCACGGACGTACCGCTCGATGGTCTCCTCATTCAGCAGCGGGCGGCGGATCTGGTACAGCGCCCGGGTGTACTCCTCGGTCTGGAGGAGCCCTTGGATGTTGTGGTTGCTGTACGCGCCCATCTCCACGGCGTTCGCTTCTAACTTCGCCAGGTCCCGCACGCCCTTCGGATACCGCGCCCGCTCCACGTCGTCCTTGAACGCCGCCAGAATCCCGCCCGCGCCCAGCACCTCGTCGGCGGCGTCCAGGAACTCCGGCTTCGGGGCGCGGCGGCCGCGCTCTACCGACGAGACCTGCTCCTCGCTGTAGCCGATGGCCTGGCCGAGTTCGGCCTGTTTGAGCCCGGCGCGCTCGCGCCAGAGCTTCACCTGCCTGCCGACGGTCTTGAGGATCTCGTCGGCGCCCTCCTCCCAGTCCTGCTCGTCCGTGCCGCCGCCGCTGCCCGACTGCCCTGCTCCGGTCGTCATCGACCCCTCCCACCGTCCGCGCGCGTGCTGGTCGCCCGGCGAACCGGACATGGCGTTCCCGACGCCGCACAGGTGACTCCCTGTACTGGCGTCGCTACTTTTCAGCCTAGGGTCGGACGACCACGCTCGGTTACATGAACAGCGAAATCGTCACCCCCGTCCCAGAGTTCACGCGGCGCCTCTCCGCGACCCGGTGCGGCGCCCGGCTCGCCCGGCATGTGGCGCTCCGTCAGCTCGCCGCGTGGGGTGTGCCCCTCGGCACCGACCTGGCCGAGGCCGTCGCCACGGTCGTCGCCGAGCTCGCCGCCAACGCCGTCACCCACGGCCGCGTCCCCGGCCGCGACTTCGAGCTGCGGCTCGCGCTCGACGCGCGGGTGGTCCGTATCGAGGTGAGCGACGCCCGCGCCGAACGCCGCCCGCCCGCCCCGGCCGACATCGCGCCCCCGGCGGACGTGGCCGAGACGGGCCGCGGACTGCTGCTTGTCCAAGCCCTCACCCAGGCATGGGGAGTTACGCCGCGCGACGTCGGCAAGACCGTCTGGGCGGAGATCGCCGTGCCCACGGACGGCCGCTGACCGTGCCCGTGCCGGCGCGGCGACTACCGTCGTAGACGGCGTGTGCGTTGCTTCACCGGCGCAACCAGGTCAGATCCGCGCCCCGGGCCCCGCGGAGTCGCCACCCGCGCTGGTGTTCCGGTTCGGCCCTCATGGCAGGCATTGATCAGCTGGTGCAGCCCGACGCGCGCAGTTCCCGTTGTAACGGAATGGCCCATTCGAATCCGCGCGTGGGTCGCGTCGGAACAATGGCCGTCGCTGCGCGTCTGGGAGGCGGAATTCGAGCCAGGAGACCTCCTGGGCGGAGAAACGAGGGAGGGTAATGCGTCCGCGCTCGCGGTCACCGTCCTCGTGCTCATTCAGGAATACCTGGCAATGGGTCCGGTCCCCGGCATCCGGGAGATCCTGCCGTCGTGACTGTCCTTACCCGTGCGGGGACTGCGCCGTGGGGTCCATGACGACGCGGGCGAGGTCGACGCGGGAGCGGACGCCGAGTTTGCGGTAGGCGCGGGTGAGGGCGGCTTCTACGGTCTTGACGCTGACGACGAGGGTGGCGGCGGTCTGGCGGTTGCTGGCGCCCTGGGCGACGAGGGTCGCGACGCGGCGTTCGATGGTGGTCAGCGGGGTGGACCAGGGGCCGGGGGACGGGAGGGTGGGGGCGGCCGTGGCGGTGAGGCGGTCGAGCTCCGCGGAGGCGAGGGCGAGCCAGGGGCGGGCGCCGGTGCGGGTGAAGAGGCGTACGGCCGCGGTGAGGGCGTCGCGGGCCGCGCGGGGGTCGCCACGGCGGGCGTGCACCTGGCCGAGCGCGAGATGCGTACGGCCCTCCTCCAGTGGATAGGGGAGGGCGGCCAACCGGCGCAGGGCGTCGTGGAGTTGAGCCGCTGCCGTATCCGGGTCGCCGCGGTCCTCGGTGATGAGCGCCGCCGCCCGGTCGAGTACGGCCAGGATGCCGCGGCGGCCGAGCCGGGTGGCCTGCTGGCGGGTCTCGGCGACGAGTTGGGCCGCCTCGTCCGTGGAGCCGACCCGGACCAGCGCCTCCGCGAGATCGGCCTGCCAGCGGCGTACCGCGGGATCGCCCTGGCCCTGGCCGAGTTCGAGCAGCCGCACCCGCTGCAGGGCGTCGACGGCCGCCGCCGCCTCGCCGCGCAGCAGCCGTACATGGCCCTCGGCGTGCAGGGCGCGGGGCAGGAAGAGCTGGTCGTCGTCGTCCTCGCTGTGCCGCCGGGCCCGCTCCGCGGCGGACAGGGCGCGGTCGGGGCAGCCGCCCGCGGCCTCCGCGAGCGCGACCGCGTACCAGGCGGGCCCCTGGCTCAGCCCGCCCTGCTCGGTGACGCGCAGGCTCTGGTGGGCGAGGTCGAGGGCGCGTTCGCAGCGGCCGCGGTGGATCTCGACCTGGGCGAGCCCGGACAGGCACTGGCACAGGCTCTCCGCGGAGCCGCGGTGCCGCACCGTGTAGACCAGCGCGCGCAGTTCGGTCCTGGCGTCGTCGAGCCGGTCGTGCAGCAGATGGCGGCGGTGCTTGAGGAAGACCGGGCCGTTGTGGTCGAAGAGCACGCGCGGGTCCTGCGGTCCGGCCAGCGCCTGCGCGAGGGTGGCCTCGGCGGCGGGGCGGCCGAGGTAGAACTCCAGCGCGGCCTGCTGGGTGAGGGCGAACAGCTCGGTGCGCCGGTCGCCCGCCTCCCGGGAGAGCACGGCGGAGCGCGCCGAGTGCGCGTGGGCCTGCGCCGCCGAGCCCTCCACGATCCAGGCCCGCCAGCTCAGCCGGTAGTGGAGCTGGGCGAGCAGCCCGGGGTCGTCCCTGGCGTCCTCCAGGGCCTGCGGGAACACGTCGGCGACCTCGGCCATCGCCTGGCCGCAGGAGTCGAGGACGACGATCCAGGCGCGGACGCGGTCGGCGGGGCGGCTGGACTCGCCCAGTACGTCGTGCGCGATACGGCGGGCCAGCGGGTAGTCGCCCGCGGCCACCGCGTCCTCGGCGGCGGTCAGCCGCAGCTCGGCGTCGGCCGCCGGGTCGCCGAGCGGGGTGCGGTCGGCGGCGAGCTGGCCGAGGCGGGCGGCGGTCGCGGGGGCGCCGCGGCGGCGTGCCGCGTCCGCCGCGTCGGCCAGCGCGGCGGCGGTCTCCGCGTCCCACCCGGGCGTCAACGACGCCAGGTGGTGGGCGCGTTCGACCGGATCGTCGGCCGCGGCCTCGGCGAGCGCGGCGTGCGCGCGGCGCCGGGCCGCGGCGGCGGCCTCCTCGTACAGCACCACGGGCAGCAGGGGTTGGGTGAAGCGGACGGCTCCGCCGTGCGGTATGGGGGCGACGACGCCGTGCCGTACCGCTTCGTGGAGGTCGGCGAGGGCGTTGTCCTGGCCTGCCCGGCGCAGGAGTTGGACGGTGGGGCGGGCGGCGGCGCTCGCGGCGAGCAGGGTGTGGCGGGCTTCGGGGGAGAGGGGGGTCAGCCGGGCGAGCAGTTGGTCGCGCAGGCCGCGCGGCACCGGCAGTGGCCCCGAGGGGTCGGGCCGGCCGCCCAGGGCGCGGGCGAGTTCCAGGGTGACGTACGGGTTGCCGGCCGCGGCCGTGTGCAGCCGCGACACCAGCGGGCGGGGCCAGGCCGGGCCCTCGACGTGCGCGGCGAGCAGTTCCGCGGTCTCCCGCTCGGTCATCGGCGGTACGGCGAGGGTGAGGACGGGGCCGAAGCCGAACGGGCTGCCGTCCGTGTGCGGGGTCCGTAGCGTCGCCATGGTCGTCAGCGGCAGCCGCCGGGCGCGCCGCGCCACGAACGCCAGGACCTCGGCGGTCGGCCGGTCCAGCCACTGCACGTCGTCCACCGCGACGACCACCGGGCCGCGGGCGCACAACGCGGTGAACACCTTCAACACCGCGACCCGCAGCGACAGTTCGTCCCCACCCCGGACCGCCCGGCACCCCTCCCCGAACCCCCCGTCGTGATACCCCCGCCCCCCACCCCGCGCCTGCCCACCCCCCACCCGATGCAACGCCCCCCGCAACGCCTCCCGCTCGCCCCCGTCCAGCCCGTCGAAAGCGGAGTCGTCCACCTCGGAGAAGAGATCCATCAACCCCAAGTACGGCAAGTGCGCTTCCCCTTCAACGGGAGCACACCGCAGCACGAGGCCCGCGGCCACGCGGCCACCGCCCGCCGCGTCAGCGGTGCCGTTCGCGGTGCCCGGCAGGGTGGCGTCCAGGAGCTCCGCGAGAAGCGTGCTGCGGCCGATGCCCGGTTCGCCAGTGAGCATGACGCTGTCGCCGGCGGCGAGGGCGGCCCTGGCGGTGGTGAGGAGGGCGCCGCGGCCGGTGAGGCGGACTGGTTCCGGGGAAGGGCTGGTTCTCATGGACCCCATGGCCGAATCAGATCGTCGTGCACCTGCCAATGCAGTGGTGAACCAAGTGTCGGAAGTGGCGGGCGTGCGGTCAATGGCGTGTGCGCGCAGGTGCGTGTGGAAGCGCCCCGCCCGGGAGCCGTCAGGGCTCGGTACCGGGCGGGGCGCCGTGGGGGTGGATCAGCGGCTCGTCAGCCGTCGATCCGGTGCGTCGTCCAGAACGAGGTGAGATCAGTGCTGGTCGCGGCCTGGGCCGCGGCCTTGAACTCGGCCGTCGTGGAGACGCCGTACCAGTGCGACTGCGCGTAGCCGCGCAGCAGCGTCGTCATCGCGCTGTCGCCGATCAGCCGCTGCAGGTCGTGCAGGGCGCACTTCCCGTAGCCGTAGACGACCGTCCCGTAGCGCGACGAGTGGGCGTCCCAGTACGCCATCGAGTTGGTGATCTTCTCGCTCGACGACGCCCAGGAAACGCTGTTCCAGCAGCCGGAACCGGTGCTGCCCTCGGCGATGTCGGTCGAGTAGTCCGCGAACGACTCGTCCAGCCACGGGTTGTTGTACTCGTCGTCACCGACGATGCCGTACCACCACTGGTGGGCCAGCTCGTGGGTGAGCGCGTTGCTGTCGACCAGGTCGAGCACGAAGCCCGGGTACTCCATGCCGCCGAACCAGAAGTTGTTGTCGAGGACGGCGTCGACCTCGCTGTACGGGTAGGCACCGAAGCGGGCGGCGTGCGAGTCGACCGCGTTCATCGAGGTGGTCAGCATCGACTGGGAGCTGGAGGAGCTGATGCCGCTCACCGCGTAGACGTTCACCTTCACCCCGGCGGGGGAGGTGCCGGAGATCTTGCTGAAGGCGCCCGCGGCCCAGGCGAAGTCCCGCACCTTGCTGGCGGTCGCCTTGGTGACGGTACGGCCGGAGGTTCCGGGGGTGTCCACCGAGGTGCCGGTGGCCGGGACCAGCAGGCTGGTCGGGTGGTCGAGGGTCACCGAGAAGTCGGCGGCCAGCGAGTAGAACGACTCACCGTTGTTGGTGTACGGGTCGAGGTGCCAGCCGGAGCCGTCCCTGATCGCCAGCACCGGCAGCGCGTTGCCGATGAAGTTGTACGCCCCGTCGTGCCCGAACCGGTCGGCGCCGCTCGGCACCGAGATGCCCAGGTCGAAGCCGATCGTGCCGCTCTGGCCCTGGTTCAGCGGGGCGGGCAGCGTGATCTTGAGCGCGGTGCAGTTCACCGAGAGCGGCGACGCGGTGCCGCCGGTCACGTTGGTGACGGTGATCGGGGTGGTCGGGCAGGAGCCGTGGTAGTTGTCCCACAGCCGCAGGTACACCTCGTTGAGCGGCGAGGCCGACGCGTTGGTGAAGCTCGCGCTCTCGTGGCCGTTCCAGACGCTGCCGGAGGAGTCGCTCGTCAGGTTGACGGTGTAGGCGGGCGCCGCGGGGGTGCGGGTCGTGTCGGTCGGGGGCGGTGTGCCGTCGCCGGAGGTGTTGAGCGCCACGTCGTCGATGACGAAGCTGGTCTGCAGGCTGTAGTCCTCGACCCCGGTGAAGGTGAGCGTCACCGTCTGCCCGGAGTACGAGGAGACGTCGAACGTCTTCTGCGCGTAGCCGGTGTTCTTGTCGAGGTTGGAGTACGTCGCGAGCGTGGCCGAGCCGATCTTGGCGGTCAGCTTGTCGTAGGCGGTGGAGGAGGTAGTCTCCGCGGTGTCGATGTGCAGCCAGAAGGTCAGCGAGGCGGCGCTGCACCCGGCCGGGATCGTGAGGCTCTGCGAGAGCGTGTCGGTGTGCGTCGTGCCGCGGCCGTCCAGCCGGGCGAACTGCGTACCCGAGTGCGCGCTCTCGCCGCCGCCGGTGGTGATCACCCCGCTGGAGCTGGTCCACGGCGAACTACCGGACTCGAAACCGCCGTTGGCGACCACCTGGGTGGGGGTGCAGGCGGCGGGGGCGGCGGTCGCGGTGTGGGGTGCGGCGGCGTGCGCGGGCGCCGCACCGGCGACCGCGCCGCCCGCGACCATCAGGCCGGCGCCGGCGAGCAGGGAGAGAAGTCTTTTTCGCATCGGATCCTCTCGGTTGCCTAGAAAGCTTCGGTGCATGGGGGGACAACGGGACCTTCGGCACTCTGGGGCGGAGTCTGCGCACTGCGACCGGCGGCGATAAGAGGACGCGGGAACACATAGGGATATCCCTACGCACCACACCGTGACCGCACGTGCGGAGCGCGCGCGACACGGCCGGGACGGGACGCGACCGGACCCCGCCGCACACGACGGAACCCCGCCGCCGGCCGGTGAGCCGACGACGGGGTCCCGCATCCGTACCCCCTCGTCCCCGCGGGACGCGCGTCAGGCGGGAAGCGTCCACTTCTGGTTGGCGCCGCCCGAGCACGACCAGATCTGCAGCCTGGTGCCGTCCGCCGAACTCGGACCCGTGGCGTCCAGGCACTTGCCGGAACCGGCGTTCACCAGCGTGCTGCCGCTGCGCGTCCACTTCTGCGCGTTGCTGCCGTTGCAGTCGTAGAGCTGCACCTTGGTGCCGTTGGCGGTGCCCGCCCCCGACACGTCCATGCACTTGCCCAGCGCCCGCAGGGTGCTGTCACCGCCGACCGTCCACTGCTGTGCCGAGGTGCCGTTGCACCCGAAGAGCTGGACGGCGCTGCCATTGGCGCTGCTGGCCCCGGCGATGTCGACGCACTTGGAGCCGTACCCGACGATCTGGCCGGTGTGGGTGCCGCCGGGCGGTGTCGTGGGCGGTGTGCTCGGGGGAGCGGTGGTCGGGCCGCCGCTGCCGACCCAACTGGTGGCCGCCGAGGAGCCGACCGCGTCGATCGCGGCGTTGTCCTCCACCGGGTTCGGCACGTTGTTGGGGAACACGATGAAGGTGACGGGGCCCTCGGTGCCGCCGGTGGCCGGGTTCGGGTCGATGCCCAGCGCCTGGGCGGTGGCGTACGACGCCTCGCCGATGATGTCGTCGGGGCCCTCGTCGGCGAACACGGCGTAGACGACCTTGCCGTTGTAGACGACCGCCGCCACGCTGCCGGGGCCGATGCCCGCGGCCTGGTAGTCGAAGCGCGAACTCGGCAGCGGGATCACGTAGTAGTGCGTGACGTCGGCGGTGAAGAACTGGCCCGTCGAGGTCTGGAACGACGTCTCGTCGAAGTACGCCGGGTCGGTGGAGCCGTTGCAGCGGGAGGTGGTGATCCCGTCGCAGTCGACGTCCATGTCCGAGGTCCAGAAGTAGGCCGACCCGCTCCTGCAGATCGACACGGTCGGCGAACCGCCTTCGTCGGTGGCGTACTTGCCGTTGGACGCGGGGTCGCACGTCTGGGTCTTGGCGAGGAGCTGGCCGGCCGTCGGGCCGGCGGCCGCGGCGGCGGAGGAGTTGGGCGCGGCGAACGTGACCGCGGCCGTCACCGTCGCCGTCGCGACGCCGAACGCAGCCAGAGCGAGGCGTAACCGTTTCACAGGCTTACCTTCCTGAGCGGAGAGCCGCGATGCTGGTTGGATAGGTAACCTTACTGACAGATACGTGTCAACAAGTCGAGCAGACGCCTCCGGACTGGCCGTATGCACCCGAGGGCGGGTCCGTACGGCCGCGGGGGCCGCCGACCGTGAGGCCGCGTGAGGGCTCAACGGGGAGAGAAACCGGTTCCATTGGGGTCCCGACCTGCGGCGGCGTGCCGAACTGGTAGCGTCCCGCGGGCAATCGGTGTCTTTCGGGGAGAGCGTGATGACGGAACGGCGTACTGCGGGTTCGTGGCGCACGCGGCTGGCGGCGGGGGCGGTGGTGACCGGGCTCGCGGCGGCGCTGGCCGGGTGCGGCTCGGGAGGCTCCGGCGGCTCGGGCGGCCACGCGCTGGACGTCTCGGGGCTGATGAAGCTGGCCGACGGTGTCCACGCCAAGCCGACGGCGAAGTGCCCCGTCCCCTACGACATCGCCGCGGCAGCCAAGTCCGCGGGCGTCAGCGGGACGGCCGCCCCGGCGACGGGCACCGACGCGGTCGAGGCCGACACCCAGACGGGCGCGGACCGCGACTCGGTGCTGGTGACCTTCAACGGGGCGATCCTCACCTGCGCGTACCAGGTCGGCGGGGAGACGGTGACGGTGGCGACCACCGCCACGCACAAGAAGGACGCCGCGCTGCCGATGATGATGCCGCTGATCCAGCGCGACGCGACGATGGCCAGCGCGGACGCCCGCACATTTGTCGACCGGAGCACAAAGGCCGACACGGGCACCGCGACGGTGACGCCGAGCGGCAATGTCGCCGTCGTGCGGCTGAAGTCCACCGACTCGGGTGCACTCGAACTGATCCTGACCGCGGGCAAGGACGGCCATTCGTCACTCAGCTCGGCCAAGGTCGGTCACCTCGCGGAACAACTCGCGGGACAGGCCGACTGGTAGTCGGCGGGCCTGAATTCGGAAGGCCGCATTCCGGCTGTCGCCACGAAGACGTACGGCCTTGTGCGCGTTTCGCGATAGGAATTCCGCTTTCCGCTCACGGGGGCGCTCGCGTCGTGTCCGCGGGTGCTCAGCGCTGTGTCACCGGGCGTCCAGGACGTAGGTGAGGAAGCCCGAGGGCGTGCCGTGCCGGTCGTACGCGGCGCGGGCACGGTAGTTGTTCTCGGCCGTGCGCCAGCGGATCGACGACCAGCCGTGCTCGCGACCGACCCGCCGCAACTCGTCGAAGAGCGCGTCGACCGCGCCGCCGCCGCGGTGTGCCGGGTCCACGAACAGGTCGTCGAGAAACCCCCGGGGACCGTGCAGGGCGGAGTCCTCGGCGCGGTAGTGCGCCAGCCCGACCGGGGTGCCGTCGGAGGTGCGGGCGATCAGGCAACGCAGCGTGTGGCCGGGGTCGTTGAGCCAGACCCAGGCCCGGTCGTAGGCGTCGTCCGTGAGCGGAACACCGTAGAACTCGGCGTAACCGGCGAAGAGTTCACGCCAGCGCGCGTGGTCGTCGGGGCGCAGGGGAGAGACAGTGACAGTCATGGGGTGAGCCTATTGCACTAGTGGTAAATCATTCTGCACTAATGCAATAGCCCCGGCGCCGTCCCCGCTCTTAGCGCGCGGCGGCGGTCTCGGCGAGTGCCTGGGCGGCGGCCATGATGCTGAGCTGCGGGTTGACCTCGGGGCAGCCGGGCAGCACCGAGGCGTCGGCGATCAGCACGCCGTGGACGCCGCGCAGGCGGCCGTCCGGGTCGGCGGGGAAGCGCTCCGGGTCGGCGCCCGCGGCGGCGGTGCCGGTGGGGTGATAGGCCGAGACATGGAGCTGACGGGCGGTCACCGCGGCCAGTACGGAGTCGAGTTCCGCCAGGGAGCGGACCCGGGGGGCGGTGGGGATGCCGGTCAGCACCTCCTGGGCGCCCGCGGCGAACAGCAGTCGCCCCATCGCGCGGACGGCGGCCGTCAGGCGGTCCGCGTCCCGCCGGGCCAGGTCGTAGCGGACCAGCACCCGGTCCCGGCCCAGCACCCGGCCCGACGGCAGGTCGGCGATCATCGCGCCCAGGGTGGCGAGCCGGTGGGCGTCGTCGAGTTCGGCGCGCAACTCCCGGCCCAGACCGGGCAGGACGAAGGAGCCCATGCCGGGCGGGGTGGCGGTCGCCTCGATGAGGACGCCGTCGCCGTGCAGTTCCTCGACGCCGACGCTCTGCAGGACGCCCTCCCAGGCGGTGACGGGTTCGGCGAAGCGGCCCGCGACGCTGGTCGCCGGGTGGACGCTGAGGTTGCGGCCGAGCCGCGGGTGGCCGCCCAGGCCCGAGCGGCGCAGCAGCGGCGGTGTCTGCAGGGCGCCCGCGGCGACCACGACCAGCGGCGCGAGGATCTCCAGCTCGCCGCCGCCCTCGCGGCGCACCCGTACACCCGCGGCCCGCGCACCGCCCGGCCGGTCCGGCTCGACCAGGATCCGCAGCACCCGGGCGCCGGTGACGATCCGCGCCCCGGCGGCGCAGGCGGCGGGCAGCACCGAGAGCTGGACGCTCTGCTTGGCGCCGGTCGGGCAGCCGACCACGCACTGGCAGGAGCCCTTGCAGCCGGGCGCGTTGCGGCGCAGCGGCGCGGCCCGCCAGCCGAGGCGCTCGGCGCCCGCGAGGGCGATCCGGCCGTTGCCGCCGAGGACGTCCATGGGCTGGGTGGCCACCTGGAGGGTGCGCTCGGCCTCGTCGAGGTACGGTCCGAGGCGGTCGGCGGGCGCGAAGCCGTACTCGCCCGCCCAGCGGGCCAGTACGTGGTCCGGAGTGCGGTAGCAGGTACCGGAGTTGACGACGGTCGTGCCGCCCACGGCGCGGCCGGTGGGCAGCAGCAGCGGCGGCCTGCCGAGCGCGACGGTGGCGCCGCCGTCCCGGTACAGCTCGGTGAACCGGTCCAGCGGGGCGCGCCGCCCGAACGACGCGGTGCTGTGGTGCTGCCCCTCCTCCAGTACGACCACGCGCAGCCCGGCGCGGGCCAGTGTGCGCGCCGCCACGGCGCCGCCCGCGCCCGAGCCGATCACGACCGCGTCGGCGGTCGACCGCGCGGGCCACTCGCCGGACGGCGTGCAGTCCAGCGGCGGGTCCTCCCGCGTCAACGCCGCCACCGGCAGCCCCTGTTGGAGCATCCGCTCGGTCCCGGCGGCCAGCAGCACCGGCACCTTCAGCACATCGAGCACCGGCAGCAGCGCCGCCCGCCCTCCCAACTCCCCGACCACCCGCTCCCGTTCCGCCGCACTCAGCGTCCCCAGCCGCCGCCCGGCCCGCACCGCCGCATACCCGTCAACCGCCGCGACCCCCACCCGCACCCCGGCCCTGGCATGCCACGGCATGGCCGCGAGCACCCCGTCGACCCGCCCAGGCACCCGCCCGAGCCAGCCGCTTCCGGCGGGGCCCGAGGAAGCGGTGCCGCGGGTCCCCGCCCCCGCGCCCCGGGGCGCCTCGCCCGCATCGCCGTGGGCGTCCCCGACAGCGCCGGTCGCGCCCGCCTCGGCCTGCCCGCCCGCCGGGCCGCCCGGCGTGTGCACGCCGGGGGTGTCCTCCGCGGTGGCGGGGAGGAGGGCGGCCACCAGGCCCGTGAGGGCGCGGGAGGGGCGGGAGCCCCGCGGGGTCGGGCGGCCTGTCATCGGGTGGGCTCCAGAGGTGCGGGGGCGCAGGGGTGGTTGAGGGCCCGCGGCCAGGCAGGGTTCGTCGGATGGCCTTCGGTCGCGCTGCCGGCGGGAGGCGGTGGGAGAGTCGGGGAACCGCCGGGAGGGCCGGTCGCGGTGCCGCGGGAGGCGGCGGGAGGGGTGGGAGCCCGCCGGGAGGGGTGCTTCATCGGGTGCCGACTTCTGCGTGGGCGGTGGCGGTCAGGGTCCATTGGTGGGTGGGGCGCCAGGTGCCGTGCCAGTGGTCGAGGACGATGAGGGCGTCGGCGCGTTCGGAGTTGTGGCAGGTGGCGTGGGCGCCGTCGGGGTCGGTGTAGCCCAGGGGGAGGGTGCGGTCCTCGGGCTGGGTGACGACGACGCGGATACGGCGCAGACCGGCACGGCCGCTGACCGTCCAGGTGGGCAGGCCGATGGTGCAGCGGAAGCGGCCGAGGCCCGCCCAGCCCACGGCGGCCCGCTCGGCGCGGCGCGGCCAGGTGGTGCCGTCGGCGCGGCGCAGCCGGAGGAAGACCAGCGGGGGCAGCCGTCGCAGCAGCGGCCGGGTGGAGACGGCGGCGACCACTTCGAGCACCTCGCCGCCGCCCAGGTCCGCGTGCAGCCAGGCCCAGCGGTGGGCGTTGCCGTGGCCGTAGATCCGCGCGCTGGCACCGGGCGCGGCGTCGAGCGCAAGCGTCGTCGTACCGTACGAGAAGGTCCCGCTGTACGCGGCGCGTGCGGCGGGCAGCATCTGCGCGGCGGGCAGCAGCGGACGCCGCCAGGCCCAGCGGGGGAAGGTGAACAGCGGCTCGCCGGTGGGCTGTTCGGCGAGATCCCAGCGCAGGTCACCGGCGGCGCCGGTGAGCCTGCCGAGCCGTGCGGTGACCCCGTCCGCCGCGAAGCCGTCGCGCGGCCCGTCCCAGGGCGCGGGCCCGAACCGGGCGTGGGTGACCGGACCGTCCGCCGGGAAGGCCGCGGCCCAGCCGTGCGCGTACGGCGCGGAGCCGTCCGCGGGCGCGACGAGTTCGTGGTGCAGCCACAGGCCGGTACCGGTGGACGGGTCGGTCGCCGTGGTGTACCAGACCTCGGTACGGCCCGGCTCGCCGTTCCAGCGCGGCGCCGCGAAGGCGTCGGCCCCGGCCCCCTTACCCTCCGCCGCCCGCGCGTCGCGCCGCTTCGGGAAGCGGAAGCTCGTCAGGAAGGGGGCGAGCCCGGTCGCGAGCGGGAAGCGCAGCGCGCCCTCACCGATCCTCGTCCCGTCCTCCTCGTACAAGCTGAACGGCAGGCGCGTCATCGAGGCGACCGGCCGCCGCGGGGTGACGGACTTCCATCCGTCGAGGGTGAGGCGGCGGCCGCCCGCGGTGAAGGCGATGCGGTAGCGGATGCGGCGCCGGGCGAGCGGCGATATCTCCAACTGGCCGTCCGCACCGGCGTCGTCGGCCCAGCCGCTGATCGCGACCCGCCCGTCGGCGCGCGCCTCGGTGGTGCCCAGCGGACGCAGCACGCGGTCGGCCGCCGCCCGCAGGTCGAGGCGGACCCGGCGGGGTTCCTCCTCGCCGACGAGCAGCACGGTGCCGAGCATGGTCTCCCGGAAAACGGTCCCCCGGCCGCCGCGACCCCCGCGGCGACCAGCGCCGCCAGGCGCCGTCACGCGAGCCCGTCCAGCATGATCCGCTCGGTGGCGGTGAGATACGCCTCGGCCGCCTGCCGCGCCGCGCGCTCGTCCGCCGCCAGCACGGCCGCGACCACCGGTTCCAGCCGCGCGTGCGCGACCTCGGGATCGGTGAACGGCCCCACCAGCGCGGCCCGTACGGGCAGATACGCGTTGAAGAGGGTGTTGGTGAGCAGGACGTAGACGCGGTTGCCGGTGGCGCGCGCCAGCGCCCGGTGCACCTCGATGTCGGCGAGCTGCACCTCGTCGCCGCCCTCGGCGGTCCGCACCAGCTCCAGCAGCGTGCCCAGCTCGTCCCGGTGCGCGGCGGTGGCGCGCGCGGCGGCCCGCTCGGCGATCAACGCGCCCACCCCGCGCCGCACTTCGAAGACCTCGCCGAACCAGTCCGGGCTGTGCCGTACCAGCATCGGCAGCAGATCCGCGCCGCCGAGCCGGGTGAAGTCCCGTACCCGCGTGCCCACTCCGTGCCGCGTCTCCAGCAACCCGGCCTGCACCAGGCGGCCGAAGGCGTGCTTGAGGGTGGTGCGGGTGACCCCGTAACCGTCGGCGAGCCGTCGCTCGGGCGGCAGATAACTGCCCGCCGGGTGGCGCCCGGCCAGGATGTCGTCGCGGAGCTTCCCCTCCAGGACATCGACGATGGTCTCGCGCGGCAGCGCCTCCACGGCGTTCCTCCCCAGGTACCAGGTACGGTCCGGCAGTTCACCGGGACGGACACATTCTCGCACCCAGTGGATGAGCCACTCAACCAGTGTGAGAGGGTGCCGTCAATGCGCCCATCTGAGAGGCAGAAGCCGTGACGACTCCGCGAAGACACCGCTCTCCCGCATCCGCGCGCACCTGGGCGGGCCGCCGGCCCTGGCTGGCCGCCCTCGCCGTCTGCCTACCGGTGGCGGCGGCGGGTGTGTACATGGCGCTGCCCCGCCACCACGGGGCGGAACGGTCCGCCGTCGCCCCCGTGTCGGCCACCACCGCCACGATGACGGCCACCGCGACCGGCACCCCGTCCGCGACGGCGAGCGCGTCGCCCTCGCCGTCCAGGAAGCCGGCCTCCACCCCGACCCCGGACCCCCGGCCCGCCCGCCACGACGGCGGCGCCTGCCAGGTCGCCCCGGCCGACAGCGTCTGGCGCACCCGCGTCGACACCCTGCCGGTCGCCGCCCGCTCCGCCGCCTATGTCGCGGCCATCGGCGCCAGCTCCCACGTGCACGCCGACTTCGGCTCCGGCACCTGGGACGGCGAGCCCTTCGGCATACCCGTCACCGCCGTCACCGCCGCGACCCCGAAGGTCCGGGTGAGCTTCGACTACGCCTCCGAGAGCGACAAGGGCCCGTACGCGATCCCCGCGGACGCCCGCGTCGAGGGCGGCCCGTCCGCGACCGGCGACCGGCACGTCATCGCCTACGACCGGGCGGGCTGCCGGGTCTACGAGCTCTACGCGGCGCAGCGGCGGTCGGACGGCACATGGCACGCGGGATCGGGCGCCGTGTACGACCTGCGCTCCGACCACCTGCGCCCCGCCGGATGGACCTCGGCCGACGCCGCGGGCCTGCCGATCTTCCCGGGCCTGGCCCGCTACGAGGAGGCGGCCACCGGCACCATCGACCACGCCCTGCGGATCACCGTGCCCCGCAGCCAGGCCGCGTATCTGTGGCCCGCCCGCCACCAGGCGTCCTCCAGCGCCGACCCCGGACTGCCGCCGATGGGCCTGCGGCTGCGGCTCAAGGCACACACCGACATCTCCGGACTGCCCCCGCAGGCGCGTGCCATCGCCCAGGCGCTCAAGACCTACGGCGCCGTCGTGGCCGACAACGGCTCGCCCTGGTACATCAGCGGCACGCAGGACGACCGCTGGAACAACGACGTCCTGCACGCCCTGGACGTCCTGAAGGGCAGCGACTTCGAGGCCGTCGACGTCTCCGCCCTCCGGCTGAACCCCGACTCCGGCGCCGCCCGCCAACCCTGACGACCCGGCACCGCGCGCGAAACACGGACAGCCGGCCGGGGCACCCTTATGACGGGGCCCCGGCCGGCGAACTGAACCCGGCCGGAGTTCCCTCCAGGGCACCCCGGTCCGGTACTTCCGCGATCGCGCCGATCACCTGCCGGTAATCACGCCGCCTCTCATTCCGTTTCGGTGTCCGCCTCGATGTCCGCTTCGGGTTCGCTTCGGGTCCGCTTCCGGAATCCATGACGCTGTCCGACACGCGCCGAGCGCAATCAGTTGATCAAAAAGAAAGGTACTTATCAGTGGGGAAAGACCCTACTCGCCGGAGACCCAGAGCTCGCTGGCGCTGTTGATGATGAAGGACTGCACCGGGCAACCCGAGGGGCGGGACATCCGCAGCTTCGGGAAGTGCTGGAAGAGGATGTCCAGCGCGATCTCGCCCTCCAGACGGGCCAGTCCGGCGCCGATGCAGAAGTGCGGGCCGTTGCCGAAGGAGAGCTGGCGCGCGTTGGAGCGGGCGACGTCGAAGACGTCGGCGTCGGTGAACTGCGTGTCGTCCCGGCCCGCCGCGGCGTAGGAGGCGAGCAGCGCCTCGCCGCGCTTGATCACCACGTCGCCGACCGGGATGTCCTCGATGGCGTAGCGCAGCGGGAAGTGCCCGACCGGGCAGTCGTACCGCACGACCTCCTCGATGACGGAGCCCCAGGAGACCTCGCCCGCCTGCACCCGGTCCAGCTGCTCCTGGTTGGACAGCAGCGCGCGGACCGCGTTGGTGATCAGGTTGACCGTGGTCTCGTGGCCGCCCACCAGGACGGTGAGCATGACCACCACGACCTCCTCGGCGGAGAGCTTGTCGCCCTCCTCGGAGGCGGCGATCAACGCGCTGGTCAGGTCGTCGCCGGGGTTCTTGCGCTTGGTCTCGGCCGCCTCGGCGAGCAGCTCCAGCAGCTGGTCCTGGGCGACCTGCGTCTGGTTGCTCTTGGCGGCGGGGTGACTGGTGAGCACCGCGTCGGACAGCACGCGCAGCCGCTCGCCGTCCATCGGCGGCAGGCCGAGCAGTTCGGCGATCACCTTGACCGGCAGCGGGAGGGCGTAGTCCTCGCGCAGGTCGAACTCGCCGCCGCGGGCGGCCGCGTCGTCCAGCAGCTGGTGGGCCAGCTGCTCGATCCGCGGGCGGAACTCGGCGGTGCGCCGGGGCGTCATCGCCTGCCCGGCGAGGGCGCGCAGCCGCCGGTGCTCGGCGCCGTCGCGGGTGAGGATGCCGGGCAGGCTGACGAAGTTCATCAGCGGCCAGTCCTCGGGGAGTTGGCCGTCGGTGTTACGGGGCCACTGGCGCGGGTCCTTGGACACCCGGGGGTCGACGAGCAGCTGGCGCAGCGTCTCGTGATGGGTGACGGCCCAGGCGGGCACACCGCCGGGCAGTTCCACCAGCGCCACCGGGCCGAGTGCGCGCAGGCGGACGTTCTCCTCGTGCTGGTTCTGGCCGAAGTGATCGAGCAGTAACGGTGTCAGCGTTTCGGAGGTCTTCATGCCCGGCACCATAACAACTACGATCACCATATGAACAGAGGTCCGAATAGGACACTGTCCGAACTCCGCGTCCGCATAAAGGAATTGTGAGCCTATTCGCGGGCGGGGGTCCGCCTTGTGTGGACATCTCGGTGCCGGAGAAAGGCCGGACGGTGTTCTTCCGAATGTCACGGAACCGCGGGAGCGGGCATTTCTTTAGTCCTCGCCGTCGGCGGCGGCGCTGGCGGTGGCCGTGGCCGTGGCCGCCACCGGGACGGCCGACGGGTCGGGGAGGTGGGGGAGGATGTCGGTGAGGTAGCTGGCGACGGTCGCCTCCAGGCCCACGTCGTGCTGTGCCTGCTCGGAGAGGTACCAGCGGTGCTCCAGCAGCTCGTGGTAGAGCTGGGCCGCGTCCATCGTGCGGCGCAGCTCCAGCGGCACCATCCGTACCGCGGGGCGGAACACATCGCGTACCCAGCGGTGGGCCAGCACCTCGGGCCGGGCGCCGAGCTGGTCGCCCGGGGCGTAGTCGTCCTGGGTGGCCATCCAGCTCTCCAGGTCGTTGAGCAGGCTGCGGGCCTGGTTCTCCTCGGTGTCCAGGCCGGTCAGCCGCAGCAGTTGGCGCTGGTGGTGGCCGGCGTCCACGACCTTCGGCAGGAAGGTCACCTGGTCCCCGGCGGGGGAGCGCTGGATCTGCATCTCGGCCACGTCGAAGCCGAGGTCGTTGAGCCGGCGTATGCGGCGGTCGATGTAGTGCCGCTTGCTCAGCGGATAGACCGACTCGCGGGTCAGCTCGTGCCACAGGGCGCAGTAGCGCTGCACGATCTCCTCACTGAAGGTGACGGGGTCGACCGACGGGTGGAGCGAGCCGCCCGCCTCCAGGTCCATCAGCTCGCCCGCGATGTTCACCCGGGCCAGCTCGATGTCGTAGTCCCGCTGGCCGCTGCTGAGATTCGGCTGGATCTGTCCGGTCTCGGCGTCCACCAGATAGGCGGCGTACGCGCCCGCGTCCCGGCGGAAGAGGGTGTTGGACAGCGAGCAGTCGCCCCAGGCGAACCCGACGAGGTGCAGTCGCACCAGCAGTACGGCCAGGGCGTCCAGCAGCCGGTTGACGGTGCCGGGCCGCATCGTCGTCTCGAACATCGAGCGGTACGGCAGCGAGCCGTTGAGGTGCCGGGTGATCAGCGCCGGTTCCAGCGGCTCGCCGTCGGCGTCCACCCGGCCGGTCACCACCGCCATCGGGTCCACCGCCGGTATCCCCAGCCGGTCCAGGTCCCTCAGCAGCCCGTACTCACGCTCGGCGGCCCACTCGCTGACCTCCTTGATGGCCACCACCTCGTCGCCCGCCCGCGCGAAGCGCACCACATGGCGGGAGATACCGCGGGGCAGCGCGACCAGCGACTCGTCCGGCCACTGCTCCAGCGGCAGCCCCCACGCCAGGTCGAGAAGGTCCGAGGGGTGCTCGGCGTCGGTGGCCCTGATCCGCAGTGGCATGGCTCGCCCCAGTTCGCTCGTCCGCTCCGCGGCCCTCCGCCGCCCCAACCTCCCCCGATGCTGCCACGCCCACCCCACCCCCCGGCAGCCACGACCGGGGTATGAGACCGCCGGCCACCCCGGCGCCCGCAACCACCCTGCCGCCGTGCGCGTGTGGGTCAGGAGGGGACATCTGTCCGAGGGGCGGAATGGGGCGGCGCGGCTGGCCCTGCGCGGGCCGGGATCCCGCGGCCCCGGCGCGGAATATGCCCGTGCGCTTTGCCCGTCGCGGGGGATTGGTGCGGGGGCGTCCCGGGGGGGCCCGGCGAGGGTGAACAGATGGTAATCCTTGGCCGAATGTCGGCGGTCATGCTGTCCGGAAGAGCTCCGTTGTTGGTTAGCTGGCAAGCACGGTCATGCCGATCACTCGCACAGCGCAAAAGAGTTGGCCAAAGCTTCTCTTTCTGTCATTAGCGTATCCACGGCACAGCAAGGGCACAGCGCGGGCGCGACGGCTACGTCGCAGGTGAGGCGCTCTCGACAGCGTCGCGTTCAGGACGGCATTGTCGGAAACGCCACGGGGCAACATCTGTACGAGCTACGCTACGCCGATCTATGGAGCACCACGCGGGTAGTTGAGCCGGATGCCCTTGCCCAGTTCGTATGCCAAGCAAACCTTCTACACTATGGAGACCGTATGACCACGACGCTCAGCCCTCCGCCCGCCTTGCGGTGGTGGACCCTGGCGGTGGTATCCATCGGCACATTCATGCTCATGCTCGATCTGAGCGTGGTATCGATCGCACTGCCGGGCATACACAATTCCCTGCACGCGAGTTTCAGCCAGATGCAGTGGGTCTTCGACGCCTACGCCCTGACGCTCGCGGCCTTTCTCGTCACCGCCGGATCCGTCGCTGACCGCAGTGGACGCAAGCGCATATTCCTCTCCGGCCTGATCATCTTCACCGCGGCGTCGCTCGCCTGCGGATTGGCCGGAAATATCGGTGTGCTCAATGTCAGCCGTGCCGTACAGGGCCTCGGCGGCGCCATCATGTTCGCGGTCGGTCCCGCGCTTCTCGGCCACGAGTTCCACGGGAAGGAGCGGGCGAAGGCGTTCAGCGCGTTCGGTGGCGCGATCGGTCTCGCCGTCGCCACCGGCCCGCTGATCGGCGGCGCGCTGGTCGCCGGACCCGGCTGGCGCTGGATCTTCTTCCTGAACGTGCCGGTCGGCGTCGTCACGGTGCTGATCGCCTTACGTCAGCTGCGTGAATCCAAGCTGAAGAAGGCCGAAGAGCCCGACTTCCTCGGCATGGTCACCTTCACGGTGTCCCTCGCCGCGCTCGTGCTGGCGATCATCCGCGGCAACACCGACGGCTGGTTCGCGGGCACCAGCATCGCCCTCTACATCGTCTCCGCGGTGTGCCTGGCGGTCTTCCTGCGGGTGGCCAAGGCGCGCGGCTCGCGGGCCATGATCGACCTGAGCATGTTCCGCACGCCCACCTTCATCGGCCTGTCCCTGCTGACGCTGCTGGCGAACGCCGCGGGCCTGCCGCCCATCTTCATCCTGACCTCGTATCTGCAGAGCGTGCTGCACAGTTCGCCCTGGCACGCGGGTCTGCAGTTCCTCCCGCTGACGCTCGGCATGTTCTTCTTCGGCGCGGTCACCGGCGGTCTCACCGGCAAGGTCCCGTTCCGGGTCCTGATGGCGACCTCCCAGATCACCCTGGGCGTCGGCCTGTTGCTCACCCACCTCAGCCACGCCGACTCGAGCTGGACCGCGCTGATCCCCAGCCTGGTCGCCACCGGTGCCGCGTTCGGCATGTTCAACCCGACGCGCGCCGCGCTGGCCATCGGTGTCGCCGAGCCGTCCCGCGCCGGTGTGGCCTCGGGTATCAACGAGACGTTCCAGCAGGTCGGTGTGGCTCTGGGCATCGCGATCGCCGGCGCGTTCTTCGAGAACCGCGTCATCCACTCGTTCCAGAACTCCGCTTCCGCGGCCCACCTCGGAAGCCACAGCCACGACGTGGCGGCCGCGGTCAGCGCCGGCAGCATCGACGCCGCCGCGAAGTCCGGCGGGCCCGGCCTGGCCGGTCAGATCGCCGAGGACGGGCGTGCCGCCTTCACCAACGGCTACCACTCCACGATGACGATGTGTGCCATCTTCGCCTTCGTGGCGGCCGTGATCGCGGCCTTCACCCTGCGCAACAAGGACCTGCACGCGACGGCCCTCGACGGCATCCCGCCGGAGGTGCCCGAGGACGACGAGGCGGCCCAGCCGCCCCACGCCCCCGCGCCCACCCCCGCGTCCTGAGAGCCCGTCACCGCGCCACCGCATCACCGCATCACCGCGCCACCGCGTCACCGCAACACCGCGCCCCGGGGCCACGCCCCGGCGCCACCCAGCGCGCGCAGGACACGCCTGGGAGCACGTCCCACGCCGGTCCCACGGGCCGGCCGCACCACCGCCCCGGTGGCGCCCCCGCGGCATCCGCGGAGCGCCACCGGAGGCCGGGCCGCCTCCCGGCCCGCGGCCACCGCGATGTCAGCGGAACGTCATATTCCGCACCCCATTTTGTCGGGTTTCCCGCGGTGATCCGCGTCACGCCTTCACATGGTCTACATCGCGAATTCAATGTCGGTAAAGTGTTCTTGTGCGGTGATCGAGAACTGCCTCGATCATGGGATTCTGCCTGGTCACCGGGGCGGTTCCGGATCGGCATTGCCAGACCCCGATCCAGGCGCTAGGCTCGGGCACAATTACAGTGCTGATACGGGGGTATTAGGAGTGCTGGCACGGGGATATATGAGGACTGCCACAGGATCGGCCGTTCGCGCACGATCGGCTGATCCCGTCGCCGCACCTGACCGTCAGGTCGGCGGAGCCTTCGGGGCCTGCCGACCGGTCCGTACCGGGCTTGATCCGTAGGGTTCTGACCTGCGGCTAAACGCCGGGTGTCCTCTTCACTGCCGCCGCTTTCGTGGCGTGCCCATCTCGCTGAACTTCCTGAAACTCCTGATCATCCTGATCTCGCGATCTTGGACGGGGCATGTGCTGCCAAGTCGCGCAGTAACAGAGCAAAAAGAGCACCACGGGTGTGCCACGGGACAATATTGACGCTCCTCGAACTGTGAGCGTCCTCACTCAGGAGAGCAATTCCGGCTGAGTGGAGCCAAGCTCGACGGCTTCTGTGTCACGTTGGTGTGCAACCCGCACGAGATCGCCAGTCCGGACGGACGCGCGCAGGTCCGTTCGTGTGCCACTGCACTTCTCTGCAACCACGCTCTTAAGGGGACGCAAGGGATGAAGCAATTCGGGTTACTCGACCGTGTCGACCTCCCGGTTGATAAGATTCCGACTCGCTGGTACAACGTCATACCCGATCTGCCAAGGCTGCCCGAGGAATACATCGACAACTCCACGGGCAAGAAGGTCACCCGAGAGTGGCTGGAGCGCCTGTTCGTCAAGTCGATGGCCGCTCAGGAGACCTCGCTGGAGCGGTGGATCACGATCCCCGAGCCCGTGCGCGAGGCGTACAAGATCTGGCGTCCGACCCCGCTGGTCCGGGCGATCGCGCTGGAGCGGGAGCTGGGTACCCCGGCGCAGATCTGGTTCAAGTACGAGGCCACCTCCCCCAGCGGGAGCCACAAGCTCAACTCCGCCCTCGCCCAGGCGTACTACGCCAAGCGCGACGGCCACACCCGTCTGGTGACGGACACCGGCGCCGGCCAGTGGGGCAGCGCCCTCGCGATCGCCTGCAAGCTCTTCGGCCTGGACCTGACGGTCTTCATGGTGCGGGCGAGCTACCACACCAAGCCGTACCGCAGGAACCTGATGGAGACCTACGGCGCCGAGGTGCGGCCCAGCCCGGGCGACACCACGGAGTACGGCCGCAAGCTCCTCGCGGAGTACCCCGACCACCCCGGCAGCGAGGCCACGGCCGTCAGCGAGGCCCTGGAGTGCGTCGACGCCGACGAGGGCACCCGCTTCGCGGTCGGCGCGTTCTCCAACCACTGCCTGCTGCACCACTCGGTGATCGGTCTCGAGCTCAAGGAGCAGCTCCGCGAGATCGGCCGCACCCCCGACTACCTGATCGCGTCGGTCGGCTGCGGCTCCAACCTCAGCGGCTTCGCGTCCCCGTTCGTCGAGGACAAGCTCAACGGCGCGGACATCACGATCCTCGCCGCCGAGCCCGAGGCGTGCGCCCCGCTGACGTACGGCGAGTACCGGCTGGACTTCGCCGACTCCAACGGCCGCGGCCCCGGTGTCCACACCTATACCCTCGGCCACGAGTTCGTGCCGCCGCCCATCCACGCCGGTGGCCTGCGCTACCACGGCTGCGCGCCGATCGTCGGCCTCATGAGGCACGAGGGTCTGCTCGACGCCGAGGCGTACGGCCAGGTGTCGGTGTTCGACGCCGGCACCACCTTCGCGAAGCTGCAGGGCATCCTGCCGGCTCCCGAGACCTCGCACGCCATCCGCGCCGTCATCGACAAGGCGCTGGAGTGCAAGCGGACCGGGCGCGAAGCCACCATCGTGTTCAACTACAGCGGCCACGGCCTGCTGGACCTGGGCGCCTACGGCCGCTACAACGACGGCCTGCTGCGCGACGTCGAGAAGGAAGACTTCGTCGCCCCCAGCATGGAGGGCCTCCAGGCATGAGGTCCTACCCTCAGTACATCGACGGCAAGGACGTCGAGGGGGGTCGCTGGACGTATGTCCTGCGCGCCTCGGCGTACTTGAAGGAGAACCGGCCCGCGTTCAATCTCAAGCGGGCCCTCGAACTCGGCCGACCGGTGGAGTCGACCGAGAACGTCGTGGCCCGCTGCTCGGTGGGTACCCCTGAGGACAACGACCGTGCGCTGGAAGCGGCTCACCGGGCGAGCCGGACCTTCCGGCTCCTCCCGCAGGAGACCCGCAGCCAGATCATCCTCGAGTTCAACGCGACTCTGGCCGAGCGGGCAGAGGAACTCATCGACATCCTGATCGCCGAGGGCCACCCCCGCCGGCTCGCGCAGTGGGAAGTCAGCGGCATGCTGCGCTGCTGCGACGAGCCGACGGTCCGGTGGTACGAGAGCCAGCTCCGCCAGGAGTTCGCTCCGGGCGGGAACAAGCTCGAGCTGATCCGCAAGCCGGACGGCGTGGTGTGCGTCAACCCCCCGCAGAACGCGGCGGGTTCCAACTCCACGCTGGGCGTACTGGCCCTCCTGGCGGGCAACGCGCTCGTCGTGAAGGCCCCGCGGACCACGCCGCTGAGCGTGTTCTTCGTCTACCGCGAGGTCCTCGCGCCGATCCTGGAGAAGCACGGCGCCCCTCCCGGGACGCTCAACGTGATCTGCGGCCACACCGAGCAGGTGCTGCGCAAGTGGCTCGCCAGCCCGCTGGTCGACGACATCATGTTCTTCGGTGACAGCGCCGCCGGGCTCAAGCTCGGCGAGGACTGCCTGCGCGCCGGGAAGAAGTCGATCCTCGAACTCGCGGGCAACGACGGCTTCGTGGTCTGGAAGGACGCGGACCTGGAAGCCGCCGCGCGGGCGCTGGAGGAGTCGTTCTACGGCTCCAGCCAGATCTGCATGGTGCCGAAGTACGCGATCGTGCACCCGGAGGTCGCCGACCGCTTCCTGGAGTTCTTCCTGAAGCGGGTGGAGAAGATCCAGCCCGGCTACCCGGAGAACCCGGAGATCCTGCTCAGCCCCGTGCTGAAGGTCGACGGCTTCTTCGACTTCCTGTCGGAGGCGGAGACCAAGGGCGCCCAGGTCCTGTGCGGCGGCAAGCGCGTGGACGTCGACGGCGAGACATCGAGCACCGGGATGTTCTGCCTGCCGACGGTGGTCAGGGTGGACGGCCTCACCGATTCGCGGGACCTGTCCTGCGTCCGCGAGGAGACCTTCTTCCCGCTGCTGCCGGTCGTGGTGCCGGAGGCGACCACGGACGACGACGCGCTGCTCGAGGAGATCATCGACTTCCTCAACGCCAACAAGTACGGCCTGCGGAACTCGATGTGGACCGGTGACGAGGAGACCGCCCACCGGTTCACCGACGGTGTGTCGAACGGCGGCCAGCTCAAGGTCAACGACTCGCACATCGGGTTCAACTCGATCCTCTCCACCCACGGTGGCAACGGTCTGACCGGTGGCCCGTACGGAGAGCTCAACTACGCGGGACTGCGCACCACACACATCCAGGGCGTCTCGTGGGGTGACGGGGATCCGCGTCCGCTGGACTCCCAGATCACCTCGGCCGGCGAAAGGGTGCGGAGCTAGACCATGACGACCAAGGGCCTGGCCGGGAGCGAATTCCGGCGTAATGGTACGGACGCCGAAGAGCACTTCGACGTCATCATCGTGGGCGCCCGCTGTGCCGGGTCGCCGCTCGCCACGCTGCTCGCACGCGCAGGCCTGAAGGTCGTCGTGGTCGAACAGGCGACGTTCCCGCGTGAGGTGCTCTCCTCGCACCTGATGGAAGCGGACGGACTCCTGTTCCTGAAACGGCTCGGTGTTCTCGACGCCGTCGAGAAGACCGGTGTGCGTTTCATGCGGCGCGCCGACACCAAGCTCAACGACTTCCATGTCGTCTCGCAGTTCCCGCTGCGTTTCGACGACGTGGGCGGCGCGACCTTCCTGCGTCGGCACCTCCTCGACCAGATCCTCTCCGAGGCCGCGGTCGAGGCGGGTGCCGACGTCAGGTTCGCGACCAAGGTCGTCGAGATGGTCTGGGAGCGCGGCCGCGTGGCCGGCGTACGCGCCCAGCACGGCGGCCGGGAGACGGTCCTGCGCGCACCCCTCGTGGTGGGCGCGGACGGCCGCAACTCGACCGTCGCGTACATGTGCGGGGCCCGCAAGTACAACGTGGTGCCCAACGAACGCTCCTACTACTTCACCTTCTTCGAGGGCGCTCACCCGTCCTCGGACGACACCTTCGTCTTCCACCGCTGGGGCGACCGGATGGTGTGGGCGGGACCGGCCGACAACGGCCTCTACCTCGTCGGCGTCTCCCCGGAGGGCCACGAGCGCGAGTACTTCCGCCGCAACACCGAGGAAGGGCTGCTCTCCCACATGCGGGCCTGCGAGCCCACCGCGAACGCCCTGGCGGACGCGAAGATCGCCACCAAGATCTCCGGCATCGTCAAGTTCGAGGGCTACTTCCGGCAGTCCTCGGGACCCGGCTGGGTGCTGGTCGGCGACGCGGGGCACTTCAAGGACCCCTCCGCCGGCCGCGGCATCGGCGACGCCTTCCGCCAGGTCGAGCGGCTCGCCCCCGCGATCATCGCCGCCCTGGGCCGCTCGGGCCCGGGAGTGTCGTCGCTGGGCCAGGACGAGACGCTGCGCCAGTGGACCCAGTGGCGCGACCGCCGTTTCGAGGGCCACTACTGGCTGGCGAACATCCTCGGTGAGGCCGGGGCGCTGCCCGCCGCCGTGCCCGAGGCGCTGCGCGGCATGGTGGACCGCGGCGAGATCGGCCGCTTCCTCGACCTCTACCACCACCGCTCCAAGTACTACGAGGTCTTCCCGCTGCTCGACATGGGCCGGATCACCGCGAAGATGCTGCTGTCGGGCAAGCACAAGCGGATGCCGCTGGTGCGGGAGACGGTCAAGCTCCTGGCCCGCGAGCCGCGCCGCCGGTGGATCAACCGCCACCCGCAACTGGGCTCCTCCGACGTCACCGCGGCCCCGCCGCTCCGCGGCGCCCGGACGACCAGGTCCTCCGCGGCCGCCCAGCAGACCCCGCCGCTCCCGCCGGCCGAGCCCCTCCCGACGACGAACGGGAACGGCACGCAGAACGGGACGAGCGCGCACAACGGAACGAGCGATCAGAAGAACGCGGAGGTCTGAACGTGCAGCATGTGACAGATGAGCCCAGCGCCGAAGCCGATGTCATCGTCGTCGGCGCGGGCCTGGCCGGTCTGACGGCGACCCGGGAGCTCAAAGAGGCCGGGTGGACGGTCAAGACGCTGGAGGCGCGCGAGCGCGTCGGCGGCCGGCTCAAGGGCCTCGACCTGGGCAACGGCAAGGCCGTCGACCTGGGCGGCGAGTACTTCGGCGACAAGAGCACGATGATCGCCGAGACCGCCAAGTCGGTCGGCATCACCGGCTTCCGCAGCTACGACGAGGGCGAGCGGCTCACCTTCGTCAACGGCCGCCGGCACGCGTACTCCGGGCTCTTCCCCTGGCGGATGGGACCGGCCGCGATCGCCGACCTCGGCCAGGCCATCCTGAAGATCGAGCGGCTGGCCAAGCAGGTCCCGCCCGACGGCCCGTGGAACGCGCCGAACGCCGAGAAGCTGGACAGCCAGACGCTCTGGTCGTGGATGCAGCGCAATGTCACCACCGCCACCGCGCGGGCCTTCATCACCATGATGATCGAGGCCGCCTTCTGCACCCGGCCGTCCGACGTGTCGCTGATGCACGTGCTGTACTACGCCAACGCCTCCGGCGGCTTCCGCTACCTGCTGGAGGTCAGCGGCGGCATCCAGCGCTACCGCTTCGACGGCGGCGCGCACAGCATCCCCAAGCGGCTCGCCGCGAAGCTCCCCGACGAGGTGCGGGTCGGCGCCCCGGTGCGCCGGATCGAGCAGCGCTCGGACTCCGTCGTGGTCTCGGGCCCCGGCTTCGAGTACCGGGGCCGGTGGGTCGTCGTCGCCATCCCGGTCACCCTGGCCGGCCGGATCGACTACGCGCCCGCGCTGCCCGGCTACCGCGACCAGTTCACCCAGCGGCTGCCCGCCGGCTCCGCCATGAAGTGCCTGGCCGTCTACGACGAGCCGTTCTGGCGCGCCGACGGGCTCAGTGGTCAGATCACCAGCAGCGACGGGCCGTTCCGGGTCGCCTTCGACACCTCGCCCGCCGACGGCAGCCCCGGTGTGATGTCGGCCTTCGTCACCGGCTCCGCCGCCCGCAAGCTGACCCGGCTGACGCCGTCCGAGCGCCGTACCGCCGTCCTCGACGGCCTGGTGGCGGGCCTCGGCCCGAAGGCGGGCAAGCCCCGCGAGTTCGTCGAACAGAACTGGCTGGACGAGGAGTTCACCCGCGGCTGCTACCACGGCTGGGGCCCTCCCGGGCTGTACACCGCCTTCGGCCCCGCGCTGCGCGAGCCGATCGGCCGGATCCACTGGGCGGGCACCGAGAGCGGTGTGCACCAGATGGGCTCGATGGGCGGCGCCGTCGACTCCGGCCGCCGGGTGGCCCGCGAACTGTTCGCGCGGGCGGCGGAGGAGCGCGGCGAGGAGCGCAAGCCCGACACCACGATCACCGGCGCGGTGAGCCATGGCCAGTAGAGCCAAGCGTGCCGCCGCACCCGCGCCGCTGCTCATCGTCGGCGGCTACGGCGTGGTCGGCGAGCACGCGGCGCGGCTGATCCGCCAGCGTCACCCCGACCTGCCGATCGTGCTCGCGGGCCGCAACCCCGAGCAGGGCAAGGCGCTCGCGGCCGAGATCGGCGCGACGACCGCGGTCGTCGACGTCCGCGCCGAGCGGCCGCTGGGCGCCCTGGACGAGCAGCCCGGCGCGGTGCTCGCGGTGGTCAGCGACCCCGGTGACCACCTCATCGTGGACGCGATGCGCCGCGGCATCCCGATCGCGGACATCAACCGGGCGGGCCACGCGGGCATCCTCGACGTGACCGTCGGCGTCTCCCGTGAACGGCCCACCACGCCGGTGCTGTTGTCGGGCGCCTTCTACGCCGGTCTCAACGCGCTGATGGCCGCCGCGGCGGTCCGCGAGCTCGGCCAGGCCGAGCATGTCGAGATCGCCGTGCTGTCCTCGTCGGACGACAAGGTCGGCCCGGACTCCTGGGGCTTCGCCGAGCGGCTGGCCTGGCCGTACTACGGCATGCGGGAGGGCAAGCGGCAGCCCACCCACCCGCTGACCGGCCGCCGCCTGGTGCGCTGCGCCGACGGCAACGAGCGGCCCGCCGCGCTGATCAGCACGCTGGAGCAGACCACCGTGCCGCTCACCCTCGGCGTACCGACCGTGGAGACCCGGATCGCGCTGCAGAGCGTGCCCTCGCTCTACGCGATGATCGGGCTGAAGCGGTCCGGCGCGCTGCGCGCCCTGACCCGCCCCGCGTTGCACGGTGTGCGGGCCGCGCTCTTCCAGAGCTCGGGCACCGGTGACTTCTGCGGGCTGACCGTCACCGCGCACAACGCCAACCGGTCGGTCTCCATCGACCTGCTGGACACCCGCGGCCAGGGCCACCTCAGCGCGATGGGCGCCGTACGCGCCGCCGAGCGGGTGCTCGCCCGGGACCTTCCGGCGGGGATCTCCTTCCCCGAGCAGTCCGCGGAACCCGAGACGGACATCGAGATGCTGCGACAGGCCGGCGTCGTCGTCCGGCTCACCGGCTTTGCCAAGGAATTCCCCCCAACACCGGCTCCGAGTGCCACGGCGTGACGCCGATGGCCCAGGCGCGAGAGGAACTCGCATCACTATGAAGAAAAGCGACACGCCGGCTGTTCTGCTCAGCACGCTGCGTACCGTCGGCGCGGCGGCGTTCCTGGCGCCGGCGATCGGGGCGAAGAAGCTGCACATCAACGAGGACGCCGACGGGGAGTACCTGGTACGGCTGTTCGCGGCCCGCAACATCGCGCTGATCGTGGGCGTCCTCGCCAGCAAGGGCGAGACCCGCAGGCTGCTGCTGAAGGCGGGCATCCTGTGCGACGGACTCGACGTCGCGGCCGGGCTGCTGGGCCACCGCAAGGGCCGGCTGAAGAAGTCCACCGTGGTCGACACCAGCGCGGCGGCCACCGCCACGCTGCTCGGCCTGCTGGCGCTCGCGGCCACCGAGGCGGGGGAGTCCTGATGACCACAGCCGACGAACCGGCGACCGACAGCCCGTCGGCGCCGGTGGACCGCAGGGACAAGGTCTGCGTCATCGGTGCTGGGTCGGCCGGTATCGCGATGTGCCGCTCCCTCAAGGTCCGCGGGATTGCCTTCGACGCCTACGAGCGCCGCTCCGAGCTGGGCGGCCTGTGGCGCTACCCGGCGCAGGGCGGCCAGAGCTGCGCGTACCCCGCGCTGTTCGCCAACACCTCCAAGACCGTGATGTCGTTCCCGAGCTACCCGATGCCGGACGACTACCCGGACTACCCCCACCACTCCCAGGTGGCCGCGTACTTCGACGACTACGTCGACCACTACGGGCTGGCCGAGCACATCCAGTTCGACACCGAGGTGTCCCGGGTCGAGCAGGCGGCCGGCGGCGGCTGGTCGGTGACCTTCGGCGACGGCACCACGCATCTGTACCGCGCGGTGATGGTGGCCTCCGGCGGCCGGCACGGGCTGCCGCTGTACGGCAGTTACGAGGGCAAGTTCACCGGCACCGAGCTGCACTCCTTCGACTACGACGGCCCGGCCGACTTCGCCGGCAAGAAGGTCGTCATCATCGGCCTCGGCGCCACCTCGGCGGACATCGCCACCGAGGTGTCCCGGGTGGCGGAGGCCACGTACCTGTCGGTGCGCACCGGCCACTACGTCGTGCCGAAGATCCTCGAGGGCGGCCCGATCGACAAGCTCTCGCCGATGATGAAGAAGCTCTCGGTCGAACAGCGCCGCCCGCTGGTGTCGTTGATGATCAAGCTGGTGCACGGCCACATGTCGGCGTACGGGCTGCCCGACCCTCCGTACAAGGTCGGCCAGGGCCCGCTGGTGGCCAGCAGCGAGCTGCTGCCCGCCATCGCGCACGGCAGGCTCACCGCCAAGCCGGTCATCGAGAGCGTCGATGGCCGTACCGTGCGCTTCGCCGACGGCAAGGGCGAGGTCGAGGCCGATGTGATCATCCACTGCACCGGCTACAAGATCTCGTACCCCTTCCTCGACGACACCCTCGTCGGCGACGGCGACGACGCCCCGCCGCTCTACCACCAGGTCGTGCCCCCGGAGACCGAGGGCCTCTACTTCATCGGGCTGCTCCACTCGATGATGTCGCTGATGCCGCTGGCCGAGCACCAGGCCGAGTGGGTCGGTGACCTGCTGACCGAGACGGTCGCCCTCCCGTCGCGCGCGCAGATGTGGTCGGAGCTCAGGAACGCCAGGCGGCGCCAGGACAAGCGGTTCCACGACTCGTCGGGCCATCTGCTGGTGGACCCCAACGAGTACGAGCGCCTCATCGCCGAGGAGCGCCGCAAGTACGCAACCACCGATCGCACCGGTGTCTCCCCGGCAGCTCGAAGGAAGGGATGAGTCGATGTCGTTAACAGGCGACCGCACGAGGACCTCGGTCCCGCTGTCCACCCGGCGGCTGGACGCGATGAAGATGCTCAAGGCCCAGTTCCGGCCGCAGCGCGTGGCGTTGGCCAAGCCGGTCAACGTCGGCCTGGTGGCCGAGCGCGCGGCGGCCAAGTTCGGCCGTGTCCCGGTCTACCTGGACCAGCCGTTCGCCTGGGACCCCGACCAGCGCGTCGAGCTCGACTATGTCGAGTTCGCCGAACTGGTCGACCAGTTCGCGGCGGTGATGAAGGCGGCCGGCGTGAAGCGCTGGGACCGCGTCGTGATCGTCAAGACCCCCAACTACGACATCCAGGCGCTCGCCTGGGCCGCCGCCCGGATCGGCGCCATCCCGGCGCTGCTCTCGGCCCGGCTGGACCCGGACATCATCAACATCCTGCTGGAGCGCCTGCAGGCGAAGTTCATCGTCACCGACCCGGCCGTCGCCGAGTACGCCAGGCTCGACGCGGCCCGCCTGAAGTACCTCAACCTCACCGCCATCGCCTCGATCGACGGCGGCATACCGGTCGAGGACCTGTGGAACAGCCCCATCCCGGCGCCGAGTCCGCTCAAGGACGACGAGCCGATGATGATCACCCACACCTCCAGCACCACCGGGGTGTCCAAGCTCGCCGACTGCTGTGCCAAGGGCGTGTCCTTCAACGCCTTCATGGAGTCGATCTTCCCGGGCTTCCACACTCCCGACGAGCTGTTCGCCAGCGCCATCTCGCACGTGCACGTGCGCGCCGCGATCACGCAGATGGCGTCGTTCTCCCGCGGCACCCCGCTGCTCGGCATCGGCAAGCCCGACGACGAGACGATCATGCGGCTGTTCCCGCGCTACCGGCCGACGATCCTGGAGTCCCACCCCAACAACTTCATGGGCTGGGAACGCCTGATCGACGACCCGTCGGAGCCGTTCTCCAGCTTCCGGCTGTACTTCAACTCCTTCGACGCGATGCACCCGCGCACCATCCAGGCCCTGCTGGACGCCTCGAAGCGCGACCACCCGATCTGGCTGCAGTGCTACGGCATGACCGAGACCCAGGTGGTGTCGGTACGCCCGTACACCCGCGGCTCGTTCGGCCGGCTCAAGGGCCGTGACTCGCGCAGCGTCGGCTGGGAGGTGCCCGGCATCCGCGCCAGGATCGCCGACCCGGAGACCGGGGAGCGCCAGGCCGACCAGTCCAAGCCGGGCATGATCCAGGTCAAGACCCCGGCCCGCGCGCTGTCCTTCATAGGTACGCCGGAGAAGTTCGCCGAGCGCCGCCACGGCAAGTGGTTCGACACCGGCGACTGGGGCCGGCGCGGCCGCTTCCAGCAGATCGAGATCCTGGACCGCATCGCCGACCGTATCGAGGGCGTCGAGAGCTGCCTGTGGATCGAGGACGTGCTCCTGGAGCGGATCACCAATGCCGAGGAGATCGTGGTGGTGCCCGACGCCAAGGGCAGGCCGGTCCCGGTGATCTGCATGCGCGACGGCAAGGCACTGGATCCCGAGGTGTGGCGGAAGGCGTCCGCCGGGATCACCGGCCTCGGCGAGCCGCTGGAGGTCACGCCGGACGACCTGCAGCGCACCGCGACGGTCAAGGCGCGGCGCTATCTGCTCACCGAGATGATCAAGAACCGTGACGAGGGCCGCGAGGCGGCCGTCGCCCCGGACGTCGTGCTGCGGGACGGAGCGTAGGACTGGAGGGGAGGCCACGCGGCCTCCCCTCCACCAGGACCTGAGTGCGGACCGCAACCCCGGAAGTAGGAGAGGGCATTGCACGACATCAACGACCACCCGTCGATCGAGGCCGATGTCATCATCGTCGGTGCCGGCTTCGCCGGGATCACGGCCGCGCGTGAACTGAAGGCGGCCGGTAAGACCGTGGCGCTGCTGGAGGCCCGCTCCCGTCTCGGCGGCCGGTCCTTCAGCAAGCCCATCGGCGACGGCAAGTTCGTCGAGCTGGGCTGCGAGTTCTACGGGCAGCCGGGCACGATCAGCCACCGGGCCGCCCAGTCGGTGGGCATCGGCTCCGCGAAGGTCTACGACACCGGCTACCGGCTGGTCGACGACGGCGGCAAGATCAACCGCTGGAAGGGCATGGCCCCCAAGGTCAGCCCGGCCTCGCTGGTCGACTTCGGCCAGGCGGCGCTGCGCATCGAGCGGATGCGCCGCGAGGTGCCGCAGGACGCCCCCTGGGAGGCGCCGCACGCCAAGCAGTGGGACAGCGAGACCATGTGGTCCTGGACGCAGCGCAATGTGCGGACCAAGGGCGGCCGGGCGCTGATGCGGCTGATGATCGAGGCGGGCATGGCCGCGGCCCCCGCCGACGTCTCCCTGCTGCACGTCCTCAACTACTCCAACGGCACCGGTGGTTTCCGGGCGATGACCACCATCACCGGCGGCACCCTGGAGAACCGCTTCGTCGGCGGCTCGCAGAACCTCGCGCTCAAGCTCGCGGAGACCGTCGACGACGACACGTATATCGGCGCCGAGGTGACCCATGTGCGGCACTCCGCCGACAGCGTGCGGGTCAGCGGCTCCGGCTTCGAGGCCGTCGGCCGCTACCTGGTGATGGCCGTGCCGATCCCGCTGGCCTCGCGGATCGACTACGACCCGCCGCTGCCCGAGCACCGCGACCACGTCAGCCAGCGCCTGACGATGGGTGCGGCCATCAAGTACATGGCGCTGTACGACGAGCCGTTCTGGCGCGCCGAGGGGCTGACCGGCCATGTGATCAGCCCCAACAGCCCGGTCCGCGCCACCGTCGACAGCTGCCCGCCCGACGGCACGCCCGGTGTGCTGACCTCCTTCGTCACCGGCCCGGCGGCCCGCCAGGTCGCCAAGCTGCCCGCGGGTGAGCGACGCGCCCTGATCCTGCGGGAGTTGGAGCGCTTCTTCGGCCCGAAGGCCGCGAAGCCGTACGACCTCATCGAGCAGAACTGGATGGCGGAGCCGTTCACCCGCGGCTGCTACCACGCCTACGCGCCTCCCGGCCTGTACACCGAGTACGGCCCGGCGCTGAAGCAGCCGGTGGGCCGGATCCACTGGGCGGGCGCGGAGTCGGTGCCGCACGAGTTCGGCTCGATGTCGGGGGCGATCTACTCCGGACGCCGCGTCACGACCGAGATCATCGGCCGCGAGACCGGCGAGCCGCAGAAGGTCTCCGCCGCCTCGGACGACCCGACCCGATGAAGGCGCGGCGGGCGCCGCACGGTCGGCGCCCGCTCCCGCCGCTCCCGCCGCTCCCCAAGACTTCACCGACGTCCCGATGAAAGGCGATTACGCGCATGCCTGAGATCCTCGAGCAGCCCCGCATCACCTCGGGCATGATCATGTCCGTGCACATCGCCGAGGTCGGCGGCCGCAAGGCGATCAGCGCCATGCGCGCCGCGCCCAAGCCGGGTGAGATCAGCGGCCTCAAGTGGGCCGAGACCTTCACGATGAGCCCGCTGCGCACCGGCATGATGATGGAGCTGATCCCCAGCGGCGTCTGCCTGATCGCCGCCTGGGAGGACGACTCCGCGCTCGACCGCTTCCTGTCCCACCCGCTGGCCAAGGTGTACGAGGGCGGCTGGCGGGCGCGGTTCGAGCCGGTGCGCGCCGTCGGCGCGTGGCCGGGCCTGCCCGACCTGCCGCGCCGTGAGGTGCCCACCGACGACCAGCCCGTCGGCGTTTTCACCCTCGCCCGGGTGCGGCTCAACCGGGCCGGCGCCTTCGTGGCCGCCGCCGCGCCGGTGGAGCGGGACGCGGTCTACCACCCCGCGTACCTCGAAGGCACCTCGCTGATGCACCCGCCGACCAAGGTGGCCACCTTCACTCTCTGGCAGAACGCCAAGGAGATGCGCCAGTTCACGGTGGGTTCCTACCCGGGCGGCCATGTACGCGCGATGAAGCAGCAGGAGGAGCACGAGTTCCACCACGAGACGCTGTTCGTGCGGCTGCGCCCGTACGCGGTTGACGGCCAGTGGAATGGACGCAATCCGCTCGATATGATCAAGCCGCTCACGACAGATCTCACAACGGATTAAGGCCAACACAGGACGTGCGAGCCGGGGAATGGATCCGGAGAGTTCCCCGACGCGGCGAGCCGGGAAATGGGTTTGACGTATGACCATGGAAAAGATCGAGCTCTCGGCCGGGACGATCGAATACCAGGACACCGGCGGTGACGGGCCCGTCGTCGTCCTGCTGCACGGTCTCCTCATGGACCAGACCCTGTGGGAGGGCGTGGTCGCCGAACTCAGCGTCGACCACCGGTGCGTGGTGCCGGTGCTGCCGATGGGCGCCCACCTCCACCCGATGCGCGAGGACGCCGACCTGTCCCCGCAGGGAATCACCCGGCTCGTGGCGGAATTCCTCGACCGGCTCGATCTGACCAATGTCACGGTGGTCGGCAATGACACCGGTGGCGCGATCGTGCAGTTGCTGGTCGGCGAGGACGCGTCGCGGGTCGGGCGCATTGTGCTCGCCTCCTGCGACGCGTTCGACAACTTCCCGCCGGGACTCACCGGAAAGACCGTGGTCATGACGGGTAAGCTCTCGCCCGCCATGTTCGGAATGTTCATGCAGCAAATGCGGCTCAAGCCGGTACGGCGGCTGCCGATCGCGTTCGGCTGGCTCACCAAGCGCGGTGACAAGGTCAGCGCGGGCTGGATCAAGCCACTTCTCCAGCAGGCCGGAATTCGCCGTGACGCGGTGAAGATGCTGCGCGGAATCGGCGCCAACCGCAGCCTGCTGACGCAGGCCGCCGAGACGCTGCCGAGCTTCGACCGCCCGGCGCTCGTCGTCTGGGCCGAGAAGGACCGCGTCATGCCGCCGGACCACGGCCGCCGACTCGCCGAGTTGCTCCCGCAGGGGAAGCTCGTCGAGGTGCCGGACAGCTACACACTCATCCCCCTCGACCAGCCCGCGAGCCTCGCCCGAGCGATCAGGGACATGGCGTGAGGGTGCGCCCCCCGGCATAGGGAGCGCCACCCCTCATCCGTGGGTTTGTTCCTTGTCGTGACAGGGCTCGCCCTGGCGTTCCCCGGCCCCCGCACGCCACAAGCGCGCGGGGGCCGCGGAACCACTGCCAACGGATGGAGAGAACCCATGAGCACTACGGCGGACTTCGCCGTCTGCCTGGTCGGCGCCGGACCGCGCGGCCTGTCCGTTCTTGAGCGCCTGTGCGCCCATGAACGCAAGTCGCCCTCGTGCGCCGCCCTGACGGTCCATGTCGTCGACCCGTCGGAACCGGGCGCCGGCAGCGTCTGGCGGACCGACCAGTCGCGGCACCTGCTGATGAACACCGTCTCCTCGCAGATCACCGTCTTCACCGACGACGGCGTGAGCATCGACGGCCCGATAGAACCGGGCCCGAGCCTGTACGAGTGGGCCTCCGGGCTGGTGGCGGACCCCGGTAGCGAGGACGGGGTGACCCCCGAGGACCTCGCGGAGGCCGCCGCGCTCACCCCGGACTCCTATCCCACCCGGGCCTTCTACGGCCGCTATCTGCGCTCCTGCTTCCGCCGGGTGGTGGACAACGCGCCCTCGCACCTCACCGTCGTGGACCACCGCTCGCGCGCCGTCCTGATCACCGACGCCACCGGCCGCCCCGACGGCCCGCAGAGCCTCCAACTGGCCAACGGCACCTGGCTGCACGGCGTGGACGCCGTCGTCCTGGCCCAGGGCCATGTCAACCGCCGCCCCACCGCGCGCGAGCAGCGCACCGCGACGCTGGCCCGTATCCACGGGCTGACCTACCTCACGCCCGCCAACCCGGCCGACATCGACCTGTCGGTCATCGCACCCGGCGAGACGGTGCTGTTGCGCGGCCTGGGCCTGAACTTCTTCGACCACATGACGCTGCTCACCGCGGGCCGCGGCGGCGCCTTCCACCGCGAGGACGACGGCCGGCTGGTCTACGTGCCGTCCGGGCGCGAGCCGATGATGTACGCCACCTCCCGGCGCGGAGTGCCGTTCCACGCGCGCGGCGAGAACCAGAAGGGCCCGTACGGCCGTTACTCGCCCCGCTTACTGACGCCCGATCACATCGCCCTGCTGCGGGAGGGGTCCGGCAACGAGCGCGGTATGAAGTTCAAGGCGCAGCTGTGGCCGCTCATCTCCAAGGAGGTGCAGAGCGTCTACTACCAGACGCTGCTGCAGTCCGAGGGCCGCGCGGCGGAGGGCGCGGCCCTCGGCGGACGCTTCCTCGGCGCCGACGGGGAGCGCGAGGAGCGCGAACTGCTGGACTCCTACGGCGTCGACCCGGCCGACCGCTGGGACTGGGAGACGCTGCAGAAGCCGTACGACGGACGGAACTTCTCCGACGGCGAGGAGTTCAGGAGCTGGCTGCTCGGCTATCTGGCCCGCGATGTCGCCGAGGCCAGGGCGGGCAATGTCAGCGGCCCGCTGAAGGCCGCCCTCGACGTGCTGCGCGACCTGCGCAACGAGATACGGCTCGCGGTGGACCACGGCGGTCTCGACGGTGCCTCGTACCGCGACGACCTGGAGGGCTGGTACACCGCGATGAACGCCTTCCTGTCGATCGGCCCGCCCGCCTCCCGGATCGAGGAGATGATCGCGCTCATCGAGGCCCGGATGCTGGTCGTCACCGGCCCCGGCACCGAGGTGCGCCTCGACCCCTCGATCCCCGCCTTCGTCGCCTCCTCCGACGTCGTACCGGGCCCCGCGGTACGGGCGTCGGCGCTGATCGAGGCGCGGCTGCCCGAGCCGGACATGCGGCGCACCGCCGAGCCGCTGCTGCGCTACCTGATCGACACCGAGCAGGCGTCGACGTATCTGATCCCCAGCACCCAGGGCCCCGGGTACGAGACCGGCGGACTGGCCGTCACCGAGCGGCCGTACCGGATCGTCGACCCGCAGGGCCAGGTGCACCCGCGGAGGTTCGCCTACGGGGTGCCGACCGAGTCCGTGCACTGGGTGACGGCGGCCGGCATCAGGCCCGGCGTGGACTCGGTGACCCTCGGCGACTCCGAGGCGATCGCCTGCGCGCTGCTGGACCTGGCCTCGGGCAGGACCGTCCCCGCGACCGAAGCCGACGGGACCACCGGATCCCCCACCATAGGAGTGCTCGTATGACCGTGGAACCGCGTGGCGGGGACGACGTGCTGACCGACGCCGGGCTGCTCTCGCCGGTGCGCGCGGGCACGCCCGTCGAGGCGGCGGTCTCCGATCTCGCCTGGCTGCAGGCCATGCTGGACGCCGAGTCCGCGCTGGCCCGTGCCCAGGCGCGGCTCGGCACCCTGCCGAAGTCGGCGGCCACGGCCATCGCGGCCGCCGCGTACACCGACCGGATGGACCTGCGGGCACTGGCCCTCGCCGCCCGCGAGACGGCCAACCCGGTGGTGGGCCTCGTCCAGGCGCTCACCCGGGTCGTGGCCGAACACGACCCGGCGGCGGCGGAGTACGTGCACCGCGGCTCGACCAGCCAGGACGTCTTCGACACCGGCATGATGCTGGTCAGCGCGCGGGCGCTGCGGATCGTACGGGCGGACCTGGCGCGGGTGGAGCGGGCGCTGGCCGCGCTGGCGGCTGAGCACCGCGACACCCCGATGCCCGGCCGCACCCTGGCGCTGCACGCCGTGCCCACCACCTTCGGGCTGAAGGCCGCGGGCTGGCGGCAGTTGGTGCGCGACGCCGACGCGCGGCTCGCGGCGCTGCTGGAGGACGGCCTGCCGGTCTCCCTCGGCGGGGCCGCCGGGACGCTCGCCGGATACCTGGAGTACGCCCGGCTCGACGGCGCGCCGCCGCACGGCGACCCGGGGGAGTACCTCGACGAACTGGTCGCGGCGTTCGCCGAGGAGACCGGGCTGGCCCGGCCGGTACTGCCCTGGCACGCCCTGCGCACCCCCGTCGCGGACCTCGCGGCGGCGCTGGCGTTCACCGCGGGCGCGCTGGGCAAGATGGCCGTCGACGTGCAGTCGCTGGCCAGGACCGAGGTCGCCGAAGTGGCCGAGCCCGGTCCCGCGGGGCGCGGCGCGTCCTCCGCGATGCCGCACAAACGCAATCCGGTGCTCTCGACGCTGATTCGCAGCGCCGCGCTCCAGGTCCCCGTGCTCGCCGCCGGGCTGACGCAGTGTCTGGTCGCCGAGGACGAGCGCTCGGCCGGCGTCTGGCACGCGGAGTGGCAACTCCTGCGCGAGTGCCTCCGCCTGGTGGGCGGCGCCGCCCACACCGCGGTCGAACTCGCCGAGGGCCTCGACGTCCACCCCGCGCGCATGCGCGCCAACCTCGACCTCACCGGCAGCCAGATCGTCTCCGAGCGCCTCGCCGCCGTCCTCACCCCCCGCCTCGGCAAACCCGCCGCCCGCCGCCTCCTCACCGAAGCGGCCGCCTCGGGCCGCGACCTGTCCCTTTCCCCGGAACTCGCCGCCCACTTCACCCCCGCCGAACTCACCGCCCTCTGCGACCCCACCACCTACCCGGGCGCCGCCGCCCCCCTCGTCAACCGCGCCCTGGACGGCGCCCCGTAGCGGCGCTGCGCTCGCGGAGGACGTGCCCCGTCAGGGGCGCGGGGAAGCGCGCTGCGCTGGCGGAAGAGGTCGAGCCCCGAAGGGGCGCGGGGAACTGCGCGCTCAGCCCCCACCGGGCCGGTGGTCCGAAGACCACGCGTCTGCCCCATTGGGGCCGGTGGTGACGTGCAGGTCGTCGACGGCTGGTCGCGCAGTTCCCCGCGCCCCTAACGGGGCACGTCCGGTGCCTGGTCCACCGCAAGCGCGCCGCGCTTCAGGCTTTGCCGCGCGCAGCGCGCTTGCGGCGGCGGGTGCCCGTGGCGGCGGCGGGGGCGAGGCCGAAGGTGACGGCGATGCGGACGCCGCCCAGGGGGCTGGTGGTGATGTCGACGGTGCCGCGGGTGGTCGCCGCCGCGCGGTGGGCGATGTCCAGGCCGAGCCCGGTGGAGGCGGCACTGGCCCCGCGGGCCATCGCGGCGGCGGGGTCCGGGATGCCGGGCCCGGCGTCGTCCACGACGAGAGTGACCGTCTGCGCCCCCCGCTCCAGCCGCACGGCGAACGGCGTCCCGGCGGGCGTGTGCCGGAAGACGTTGCCGACCAGCGCGTCCACCACGGCGGTGAGATCCTCCGCCGACAGCGCGAGCGGCGCGTCCTCGGCGGTGACGTACACCCGGCAGGCACGATCCTGCTGCTCGGCCAGGATCGACCAGAAGCCCGCCCGCGCGCCGACCACCTCGGCGGCGGAACAGCCCGGCGTCCGCGGCGCCGGCCTGCTGCCGGGGAAGCCGCGCCGCGGCGCCGTGGGCGCCCGCAGTGCCTGCCCCATCGGCCCGACCGCCAGCGGCGTCCGCGCGGCCGTGATGATGGCCTGCAGCTCCGTCTCCAGCTGCTGCACGGCCGCCGCCACCCGCGCCGCGTCCGGCGTCGGCCCCATCCGCTCGGCGGCGAGGTGCAGCGCGGTGAGCGGGGTCCGCAGCCGGTGCGAGAGATCGGCGACCAGCTCCCGCTCGATCGCGAGCAGCTCCAGCATCCGCTCGGCCATCGCGTTGAACGCCAGCCCGGCCTCGTACAGCTCCGGCGGCCCCATCGGCGTCACCCGGGTCTCCAGATCGCCCGCGCCCAGCGCGTGCGAGGCGCGCGACAGCCCGACCGACGACCGCACCACACGCGCCGCGAGCCGGTCGGCGACCAGCACCGAACCCACCACCAGGCCGAGCGCCAGCCCCGCCATCACCCACAGCGAGACGGCGATACCGCGGTCGAGCTCGGCCTTCGGCACGAACTCCTCGACCACCGCCACCCGCTTCGGGCCCAGCACCACCGGTTGCAGGTACACCCAGCCGCCGGGCCGGTTCTCGGCGAGGGAGGCGCCCTCCCGTTGCGCCCGCAGCAGCAGGGCTGCGGGGGCGTGGGTGGCGCCGATCACCCGCCCGTCGGGCAGATGGACGCTGAGCCGTCCTGACGGATCGAGCCCGGAGACCGTCTGGCGCAGCTCCGCGGTGTCGCTGGTGAGCGCGAGCGCCGGGGCGAGCGCGGCGGCCCGCTGCTCGGCCGCCGTGATGGCCTGCGTCCTGGCCTCGGAGCGGACCAGCAGCGCCAGCGGGATGAGGAAGGACAGGGCCACCATCGACGTGACCGCCAGGGCGACCCACGCCAGGGTCCGTCTCACCGCGGGGTCACCAGTTTGATGCCCACCCCGCGCACCGTCTGCAGATACCGCGGACTGGACGCGGCCTCGCCGAGCTTGCGCCGCAGGGTGGAGACGTGCACGTCGATCGTCTGCTCCTCCACGTACTGCTCGCGCCAGACCTCGGTGAGCAGCGTCCGCTTGGAGATCACCAGGTCGGCGTGCGCGGCCAGATACGCCAGCAGGTCGAACTCGCGCCGGGTCAGCCGCAGCTCCCGTCCGTCCAGGTACGCGGTCCGCGCACCGGGGTCGATGTGCAGGGAGCCGACGGTGACCGGGCCGGGCGCGGGCAGGCCCGAGTCGCCGTACGCCGTCGGGAGGACCCCCGCGCGGGCGGTACGGCGCAGCACCGCGGCCAGCCGCGCCAGCAGCTGGCCGCCGGAGAACGGCTTCACCAGGTAGTCGTCGGCGCCGGCGTTGAGGAGCTGGATGATCTCCGCCTCGTCGTCGCGCGCCGTCACGATGAGGACCGGCACCTGGGATATCCCGCGGATCATGCAGAGCGCGTCGCTGCCGTCGAGGTCGGGCAGCCCGAGATCGAGGATCACCGCGTCCAGCGCGGTCCGCGTCACCTCGCGCAGCGCGCCGAACCCGTCGGCGGCGCTGAGCACGGTGTGTCCGTCGCCGGTCAGGATGTCGATCAGCGAGGCGCGGATTCCCGGGTCGTCTTCCACGACAAGGACGCTGGGCATGCGGCACACCGTAACGGATCGGCCATGATGGTGACGTGCCCCGGTCACTGCGCTTCTTCCTCATATGGCTGTGCTGCACCACCCTCACGGTGACCGCGGTCTTCGTGACGGTGAACTTCGTCGTGGGCTCGACCTCGCCGATGCCGCCGACCGCGCGGGCCATGCCGACGCTCTTCCCAGTGGACTCCTCGGCTCCCGCCGCCTCGCCCAGCCCCAAGCCGACGCCCCGGCCGACCGGTACGTCCTCCTCCACCCGGCGGCCGTCGCCCAGCGCCTCGCCCTCGCCGCGCCGGACCACCAGCCGCCCGCAGCCGCCCCCACCGTCCCCTTCGCCCACCGGCCACCAGAGTCCGAGCTGCAGCGGCGGCGCCGGGACGCACACCATCCAGTCCACCGGCGGCCAGGCCACCATCGACTTCGGCTCCGACGCGGTGTGCCTGGTCTCGGCGGTGCCGTCGCCCGGGTTCACCGTCTCGACGCAGCAGAACGCGCAGGACACGCTCACGATCGTCTTCACCTCCAGCAGCCACCGCTCGCAGATCGTCGGCACGATCAATCCGCAGCCGCGTGCGGAGACGACGGAAACGGGCTGAGAAAGCGGCTGCCGCCGGGATGACGCTAATGCGCATTAGTGTGCAGGTGGGATACGCCTGCTCAAGCGCCTTACCCGCAGGTCGGCGGGTGCGTTGCGGTACGATCCGCGCCATGAGCGCCATGGATTCGCCGGAGCCGGGTCGCCGGAAACCGGCCCGCCGTCCCACGATGAAGGACATCGCCCGGCGGGCGGGCGTCTCCGAGAGCGCGGTCTCCTTCGCGCTCAACGACCGCCCCGGGGTCTCGGAAGCCACCCGCGACCGGGTGCGGCGGGTGGCCGAGCAGCTCGGCTGGCGGGCCAGCACCGCGGCCCGCGCGCTCTCCGGTGAGGGGGCGGCCACCGTCGGCCTGGTGCTGGCGCGCCCGGCGCGGACGCTCGAGGTGGAGTCCTTCTTCCTGCAGCTCGTCTCCGGCATCCAGGAGTCGCTGGCGCAGCGCCATCTCGGGCTGCTCTTCCAGGTCGTGGAGGGCGTCGAGGAGGAGTGCGCGATATACCGCCGCTGGTGGGCGGAGCGGCGGGTGGACGGTCTGCTGGTCGTCGACCCGCGGCACGACGACCCGCGGCCGGGGCTGCTCGACGAGCTCGGCCTGCCGGCCGTGGTGATCGGGATGCCCGCCGCGGACTCGCCCTCGTACCCCGGGATCTCCACGGTGTGGGCCGACGACGCGGCCGCGATGGCGTCGATCGTCGGCTATCTGCACGGCCTCGGCCACCGCCGGATCACGCACATCTCGGGCCTGCCCGGGCTCGCCCACACCCGGCGGCGGGTGGCGTCGCTCCAGGCGGAGGCGGCCAGGTTGGGCCTCACCGAGGTCACCTCGGTGGCCACCGACTACTCCGAGGCGGAGGGCGCGGAGGCCACCCGCAAGGTGCTCGGCGGGCCGCGGCCGCCCACCGCGATCGTCTACGACAACGACATCCTGGCCATGGCGGGGCTCGCGGTGGCCGTCGAGAGCGGGCTCGCCGTGCCGCGCGACCTCTCCCTCGTCGCCTGGGACGACTCCGTCCTGTGCCGCACCGCCCACCCCCCGCTCACCGCCCTCGTCCGCGACACCGCCGCCTACGGCCGCCGCGCCGCCGACACCCTCCTCCACCTCCTCGACGGCGCCCCCGCCACCCACGTCGAGGACACCCTCCCCACCCTCACCCCCCGCCCCAGCACGTCCCCACCAAGGCCGTAACCCGTCGACCTCGGGGGCCCGCCCCAGCACGGCCCCCCGAGGCCCTAGCCCGACCCCGGGGGCCCTCAACCCCGCGCGCGCCGCGCCCGAGCTGGCCCTACGGCCCTGACCACCCCGCCGCGGCGCACCGTCGCGTGGAAGTACGCCTTGCGGCGGGATCCCCGCCGCAAGGCGCGTTGCCGAATGGCGCCGCCGATCCGCTCCGCGCGCCTTGGGGGCCTTGGCCCCGCGCGCCGCGCCCGAGCCGGGCCTGTGGCCCTGACCCCCCGTTGCAGCGCGCCGTCGCGCGGAAGTACGCCTTGCGGCGGGATCCCCGCCGCGCACGGGCGGGTTGCTGAGCGGCACCGCCGATCCGCTACGCGCGCGGCAGCGCGCCCGCGCACTCAAGCGCATTACCCCCCGGAGGGGACCTTTCCCGCGTTCGCGATTTCGGCTGTCCGATGCCTTGACAGGGTTTCTGCGGGCGGTCCATAGTCTCGTCCGTCGACTATAGCGCTTTAGTTCAGCCTTTCGGACCGACGAGAAAGTTGGCGTCCATGCACTCAAGACTGAAGTTCGCGGGAGCGCTCGCCGCGGTCGCCGTGCTGCTGCCCCTCACCGGGTGCGGTGTCGGCGGCGGAAGCGACAAGCCGGCCGACCAGAAGAAGGTGGCGACGGACAGCCCGCTGAAGGGCACCATCACCTTCCAGACCTGGTCGCTGAAGAACGACAAGTTCACGCCGTACTTCACCGCGCTCATCGCGGACTTCCAGAAGAAGCACCCGGGCACCACGATCAACTGGATCGACCAGCCGGGCGACGGCTACCCGACGAAGGTCAGCAGCCAGGTGACCAGCGGCAGCCTGCCGGACGTCATCAACCTGCCGCCGGACATCGCGCACTCCATCGTCAAGGTGGGCGCTCTGCTGGACCTGACCAAGAACGTGCCGACCCTGACCGCCGACTACGTCAAGAGCGGGCTCAACGCGTACACGTACGCCGACTTCGGCTCGGCCGCCTACGCCTTCCCCTGGTACCTCGGCACCGACGTCAGCTACTGGAACAAGGCCATGCTGACCCGCGACGGCCTCGACCCGGCGAAGCTGCCGAAGACCTTCGACGACCTGGTCGCGCAGGCCAAGGTCATGCACGACAAATCGGGCGGCAAGGACTTCCTGATGAGCCGCGCCCCCAGCCTGCCCGACATCGTCAACTCCGGCACGAGGCTGATGACCGCGGACGGCAAGAGCTTCGCCTTCAGCACCCCGGCGGCCCAGGCGATGCTGGACCAGTACACGAAGGCGTTCAAGGCCGGCTACCTGCCGTCGAACGTGCTGACCAACACCTACGAGGGCAACTCGACGCTGTTCAGCAAGCAGCAGGTGGCGTGGACCACGGGCGCCGGCAACTACATCACCAGCCTCGCGCAGACCACCCCGACGCTGGCCGCCCAGGTCGTCCCGTCACCCGCCCTGGACACCCCGCCGCTGTACGTGCAGGGCATCTCGGTGGCCGCCAAGAGCAAGAACCTCCCGCTGGCGCTCGCCTTCGCCGAGTTCGCCACCGACAACGCCAACCAGACCGCCTTCATCAAGCTGGCCCAGGGCTTCCTCCCCGGCACCACCGCGGCCGCCGCCGACCCGGCGTACAGCAAGAGCGACGGCACCGCGCAGGGTGACGCCTCCGCGCTGGCGTACAAGGACATGCAGCAGGCGCTGAACTTCACGCCGCCGGTGTGGACCGACGCGATGAACACCTACCTCAACCAGCAGATCGCGCTGGCGATGACCGGCAAGGAGTCGTCGAAGCAGGCCCTGGACAAGGCCGTCGCCAAGGCCAACTCGCTGCTGAACGACTGACCGCCGCCCCGTACCGCCGTCGGCGGGCGACCCGTGCCGCCCGCCGACGGCCCTCACTTCGCAGAGGAGGCCCCGTGAGATACCACCGCTGGTATACGCCCTGGCTGCTGATCCTCCCCGCGTTCGCGTTCCTGGCCCTCTTCAGCCTGTGGCCGGCGGTCAACACCGGGGTCCTGTCCTTCACCAACGTGCACACCCTGACCGGCGGCCACTTCGTCGGCCTGCGCAACTACCATCGGATGGTCGACGACCCGCAGTTGCGCGACGCGCTCGTCAACTGCCTGGTCTACATCGCGGTCTGCGTCCCGCTGCTCACCGTGCTGCCGCTGCTGCTGGCCCTGCTGGTCGAGCGCAACCTGCCGTTCATGGGCTTCTTCAGGACCGTGCTCTACTTCCCGGTGATCGCCTCGGCCGTGGTCGTCGCGCTCATCTGGCAGTGGATCCTGGACGACAGGGGAGTGGCCAACGGGCTGGCGCAGCAGGCGCATCTCATCCACTCCGCGATCCCGTTCCTGACCGGACGGTGGCTGCTGCTCTTCAGCGCCATCGCCCTGACCATCTGGAAGGGCCTCGGCTACTACATGGTGCTCTACCTGTCGGCGCTGGGGAACGTACGCCGTGAGCTGCACGAGGCCGCGGCGGTCGACGGCGCCGGGCCGGTCCGCCGGTTCCGGTCGGTCACCGTCCCCGGGGTGCGCGGCACCATGCTGCTGGTGTCGATGCTCATCGCGGTCAGCGCCATGCGGGTCTTCACCGAGCTGTACATCCTGGGCGGCGCCACCGGCGGTGTCGGCGGCCAGGACGTGTCGGTGGTGATGCTCATCCAGCAGTCCGTCTCGGGCAGCGACGGCCAGCTCGGTTACGCCTCCGCGCTCAGCGTCCTGCTGTTCCTGATCACCATCGGGCCGATGGCACTGCTGGCCCTGCTCAACCGGAGGGCCGAGGCATGACGGACCGCACCCGGCGCCGTCGCTCGCGCCCCTTCGGCCGCAGCACACCCGCGGGTCTGGTGGCCCGCTACACCACGCTGCTGTTCGCCGCGGCCGTCACCATCGGCCCGCTGCTGTGGGAGCTGTCGACCTCGCTGAAGAGCAAGAGCGAGGACGTCTACACCGCCTCCCCGCAGTTCGTGCCGCACCACCCGACGCTCGGCAACTACGGGGAGGTGGCCCGGACGATCCCGGTGTGGCACTTCGCGTCCAACTCGCTGGTGGTGGCGGGGCTGTGCGTGGCGGGGAACCTGATCGGCGCCACCATCGCCGGATTCGCCCTGGCCCGGCTGCAGTTCCGCGGCCGCGGGCTGATGTTCGGGCTGTTCCTGTCCACCCTGCTGCTGCCGGGAGAGGTCACGATCATCTCCCAGTTCCAGACCGTCACCAAGCTGGGCCTGGGCGACACCCTGCTCGGAGTGGCCCTGCCGGGCATGATCGGGGCGCTCAACGTGCTGCTGATGCGCAACGCCTTCTCCTCGATCCCCCGGGACGTCGACGAGGCCGCGGTGATCGACGGCGCGACCGTACTGCAGCGCGTCCGCTTCATCGGGCTGCCCAACGTCAAGGGCACCCTCGCCGTCGTGGCGATCCTGGCCTTCATCGGCGCCTGGGACGACTTCCTGTGGCCGCTGCTGGTGCTGCAGAGCCCGGACAAGCTGACGCTCACCGTCGGACTGTCCTATCTGAAGGGCACCTTCTCCGCCGACCCGCGGACCATCGCCGCGGGGGCGATGATCGCGCTGATACCCATCCTGGCCCTGTTCGTCTCCCTCCAGCGGCTCTTCTTCAAGGGCGTCGGGGAGGGCGCGGTGAAGGGCTGAACGCCTCCCGTCACCTGCCCGCGGGTACGCCGCGGGCTCGTACTGCCACCCCCCGGCGGCCGCGCCCGCCCCAGGACACGAGGAAGCCTCCGCACGTATGCCCGAGCCCCGGAACGCCCCGGTAGCCCCCGCCGTCCCCGTGTCTCCCGCCACCCCGCGGGCGCCACGGTTCGGCGTCAACTACACCCCCAGCGTCGGCTGGTTCCACCACTGGCTGGACTTCGACCTGGACACCGTACGAGCGGACCTGGACTCGATCGCCGGCCTCGGCCTCGACCATGTGCGGGTCTTCCCGCTGTGGCCCGTCTTCCAGCCCAACCGCACCCTGATCAGGCCGCGCGCCGTCGAGCAGCTCGTCCAGCTGGTGGACGCCGCGGCCGAACGCGGCCTGGACGTCAACGTGGACGGGCTGCAGGGCCATCTGTCCAGCTTCGACTTCCAGCCCGCCTGGACCAGGACCTGGCACCGCCGCAACATGTTCACCGACCCCGACGTCGTGGACGGCGAGGCGGCGCTGCTGCGCACCCTGGCCGCCGCGCTCGCCGACCGCCCCAACTTCCTCGGCATGACCGTCGGCAACGAGATCAACCAGTTCTCGGGACCCCCGCACCCCGACCCCGACCCGATCACCCCCGGCGAGGCGGAACGCTGGCTGCGCCGGATGCTGGACGCCTGCGAGGAGGGCGCACCCGGCCGGTTCCATCTGCACGCCGAGTACGACGCCGCCTGGTACCTCGACGAGCACCCCTTCACCCCCGCGCACGCGGCGCGGCTGGGCGCGGCCACCGCCGTGCACTCCTGGGTCTTCAACGGCACCGCGCAGCGGCACGGCCGTACCGGCACGGCCACCGAGCACCACGCCGCGTACATGATCGAGCTGTCCAAGGCGTGGGCGGACACCCCGCACCGCCCGGTGTGGCTCCAGGAGGTCGGCGCGCCCGCCCCGCACATCCCCGCCGAGCACGCGGCGCAGTTCACCGAGGCGACCGTCGCCCACGCGCTGGACTGCGCCGACGTGTGGGGGGTGACCTGGTGGTGCTCGCACGACGTCGACCGCTCGCTGGCCGACTTCCCCGAGCTGGAGTACGGCCTCGGGCTGCTCACCACCGAGCGGAAGGTGAAACCGGCCGGGCGCGCCCTGGCCGCGCTGGTGGAGGAGTGGCGCGGGCGGGCGTACCAACCGCAGGTCAGGACCACCGCGCTGGCCGTCGACGTCGGGCCCGGCGAGACGGCACCCGGCCGGTCGGTCTGCGCGCCGGGCGGTACGTACTTCGAGGCGTTCATGCGGCTGACCGCGCTGGGGGTGCGGCCGACCGCGGTGCTCGCCGCGCGCGCGGGTGACGCGGCACATCTGGCGTCGCGGGGTATCACCGATGTGGTGAGGCCGGAGGACGTGTACTGACCGAAGCGCCTCGCACCACCCGTCCGGCCACCCGACCGACCGTCCGCCAGCACTCCCGCCCGTACCCTCGCACCCCGTAACGGAGTTCCCGCCATGCATGACGACCGCAGCCTCGTGGAGTCCCGCCTCAAGCGCGTCCTCGACGAGCGGATCCGCCCCGCCGTCCACGGTGCCTCGGTGCCGCTGACCGTGGAGGTGTGGCACGCCCCCGGTGAACCGGTCCCGGTCGCGGAGGGGCTGGCCGCCCCGCACACGCCCGTCGCCGTCGGCACGATGTGGGGCGCGCCCTGGGGCACCAGCTGGTTCCGCGTCACCGGCGTCGTACCGGAGGCGTGGGCGGGCCGTACGGTCGAGGCCGTACTGGACCTCGGATTCGACGAGAACATGCCCGGCTTCCAGTGCGAGGGCCTGGTCTACCGCCCCGACGGCTCCCCGGTGAAGGGCCTCAACCCGCGCAACCAGTGGGTCCGCGTCGGGTCGCCGGTCGCGGGCGGCGAGCGGGTCGACCTGCACATCGAGGCGGCCTCCAACCCCGTCGTCCTGGACTACCACCCCTTCGTGCCCACCGAGTTGGGCGACCGCGAGACCGCGGGCAGCGAGCCGCAGTACAAGCTGACCCGGATGGACCTGGTGGTCTTCGAGCAGACGGTGTGGGACCTCGTCATCGACCTCGAAGTGCTCGGCGAGCTGATGCACGAACTGCCCGAGGACTCCGCCCGGCGGTACGAGATCCTGCGCGCGATCGACCGCGCGCTGGACGCCGTCGACCTGCAGGACGTGGCCGGTACGGCGGACGCGGCGCGCAAGCGGCTCGCGGACGTGCTGGCCGTACCTGCGCAGCCCTCCGCGCACCGGCTCAGCGCCGTCGGGCACGCCCATATCGACTCCGCGTGGCTGTGGCCGCTGCGCGAGACCGTCCGCAAGGTCGCCAGGACCACCGCGAACATGACCGCGCTGCTGGAGGACGAGCCGGAGTTCGTCTACACCATGTCGCAGGCGCAGCAGTTCGCCTGGATCAAGGAGCACCGGCCCGAGGTGTACGCGAAGGTGAAGGCCGCGGTGGCCGAGGGGCGGTTCGTGCCCGCGGGCGGGATGTGGGTCGAGTCCGACACCAACATGCCCGGCTCCGAGGCGATGGCCCGTCAGTTCGTGCACGGCAAGCGGTTCTTCCTGGAGGAGTTCGGCGTCGAGAACGACGAGGCGTGGCTGCCGGACACCTTCGGCTTCGCCGCGGGCCTGCCGCAGATCATCAAGGCCGCCGGGTCCAAGTGGCTGCTCACCCAGAAGATCTCCTGGAGCCAGATCAACAAGTTCCCGCACCACACCTTCTCCTGGGAGGGCATCGACGGCACCCGGATCTTCACCCACTTCCCGCCCGTCGACACCTACAACTGCTCGATGCAGGGCCGGGAGATCGCGCACGCCGCCCGCAACTTCAAGGACAAGGGCCGGGCGACCCACTCGCTGGCGCCCACCGGCTGGGGCGACGGCGGTGGCGGCACCACCCGGGAGATGATCGCCAAGGCCGCCCGGCTGCGCAGCCTGGAGGGCTCGGCGACGGTGGAGTGGGAGACCCCGGCGGAGTTCTTCGCCAAGGCGGAGGCGGAGTACCCGCAGCCGCCGGTGTGGGTGGGGGAGCTGTACCTCGAACTCCACCGGGCCACCCTCACCAGCCAGGCCAAGACCAAGCAGGGCAACCGCGCCAGCGAACACCTGCTGTACCAGGCGGAGTTGTGGGCGGCGACAGCGGCGGTACGCACAGGGGCCGGCTACCCGTACGCGCAGTTGGACCGGCTGTGGAAGACGGTGCTGCTGCACCAGTTCCACGACATCCTGCCGGGCTCCTCGATCGCCTGGGTGCACCGCGAGGCGGAGGCGACCTACGCGGCGGTCGCGGCGGAGTTGAACGCGATCATCGACGGGGCGCAGCGGGCGCTGGCGGGAGCCGCAGAGTCGTCCGGCACGGTGGTCTTCAACGCCGCCCCGCACGCCCGTGGCGGGGTCCCCGCGGGCGGTGGCAGCGCCGCCGTCCCGGCCGAGGGACGCACCACGGTCAGCAGCCGCGCGGACGGCGGCCACGTCCTCGACAACGGCCTGCTCCGGGTGGAGGTCGACGGCCGCGGCCTGGTCGTCTCGGTCGTGGACCTCGCCGCCGGACGGGAGACCGTCGCCCCCGGCCAGGCCGCCAACCTGCTGCAGATCCATCCCGACTTCCCCAACATGTGGGACGCGTGGGACGTCGACGCCTTCTACCGCAACGTCGTCACCGACCTCACCGACGCCGACGAGATCACCGTCGACGGCCACGGCCCGGCCACCGCGTCCGTGCGGGTGGTCCGCTCGTTCGGCGCGTCCCGGGTGACGCAGGTCCTCACCCTGGCCGCGGGCGCCAAGCGCCTCGACATCGACACCGAGGTCGACTGGCACGAGACGGAGAAGTTCCTCAAGGCCGCCTTCCCGCTCGACATCCACGCCGGGCGCTACGCCGCCGAGACCCAGTTCGGGCATCTGCACCGCCCCACCCACACCAACACCAGCTGGGAGGCGGCCAAGTTCGAGGCGTGCAACCACCGCTTCGTCCACCTCGACGAGCCGGGCTGGGGCGTCGCCCTCGTGACGGCCTCCACGTACGGCCACGACGTCACCCGTACGGTCAGGCCCGAGGACCACGGCACCACCACCACGGTCCGGGTGTCGCTGCTGCGGGCCCCGCGCTTCCCCGACCCGCGCACCGACCAGGGCCTGCACCGCTTCCGGCACGCCCTGGTGCCCGGCGCGACGATCGGCGACGCGGTCCGCGAGGGGTACGCGGTCAACCTCCCCGAGCGCCGGGTCCCCGGCGGCACCGCGGTCACCCCGCTCGTCGCGGTGGACAACGACGCCTTCGTGGTGACCGCCGTCAAGCTCGCCGACGACGCGAGCGGTGACGTGGTGGTCCGCGGCTACGAGTCGCACGGCGGCCGCGCCACCACCCGGCTGACCACCGGCTTCCCCCTCGCCGCGGCTGTCTCCTGCGACCTGCTGGAACGCCCGCTGGCCGACGCCGCCCCGATCCCGGTCGCGGCCGACGCCCTCACCCTCACCCTGCGCCCCTTCGAACTCCTCACCCTGCGCCTGACGCGCGGCACCGACTGACGCGGGTCGGCGAGGCGCGCGGAGAAATGTTCGGTCTTGGGGGTTGACTCAGGGAGCGGCGTGCAGTTTCCTCCCATTAAACAACGTTGGATGTTGTTGAGGTCCGATCTTTTCTGTTGATTTCGGCTACCTCTCAGCGACGAGTTCAGAGGACCCGCGCCATGACGGACATCGGCTCCCCGCAGCAGCGAAGCTCCACCGCGCTCATCGAGCGCGAGCGCGAGATCCGTGAAGTCCGCGCGGCCAGCGCTCTGCGCGCCCAGCAGCCGCCGTGGCGGTGGGTGGTCACCATCCCCACCGCCACGGCAGACGGCCTCGGCGGCTGCCAGTTCTTCGTCGTCACCGCGGAGAGCGAGAAGGACGCCCTGCGGGCCGCCCGGTTCGCGGCCCTCAGTGACTGCGCGGCCCGCCGCCGCCGTTACGCGGGCATCTCGTTGCGCGAGGCCAGCGCGGTGATCCACTCCTCCACCTGAGCGCGCCGCCACGCGGCAGGTCCACGGATGGCCGCGGCCCGCGGTTCCACGATCCATGACATCCCATTCCATTGAGTGTCATTGCGGGCGCGCCGCGGGCGGCGGCGTGGCGGCGGGCGAGACGGTTGCGGTGTTCGATCCATGCGGGCGCTTCGGGCGTCCGCTGTGAGAGGAGATCGCTATGCGTGTTTCCCGCTTCGCCGCTGCGCTGGGCGTGGCAGTGGCCGTGGTGCTGGGTGGTGCCGCCGCCGCGAGCGCGGCCACCCCGGCCGCCGCCACCTCCTACGCCTCGCATCACGACGGTGGCCGGGCGATGGACCACGACCACGGCCGCCACGACGGCGACCGGCGCGGTCACGACCGCGACCACGGCCGCGACCGTGACCGTGACCGTGACCACGGCCGTGACCACGACCGCGGCCGCCACCACCACCGCTCGCACGGCCACCACTCGCACGGCCACCACCACCACCACCGCCACGGCCGCTGACGGGAGCCTGAACTCCTGAGCTGACACCGGACAGACGGGCGCCCTCCCGGACGCGGGAGGGCGCCCGCGCGCGTGCCGATACGTACCGGTACGGGCCCGGACGTCAGTGCCCTGCCACGGTGATGTCCCGGCCCTGTCACGCCGGATCGCCGAGCCCCCCGACGGGGTCGGCGCGTTGCTACGTTTCCCGTCATCCAGTCAGCAGCGGGTGGCCAGGGGCCGCGCCGCGTATCGGGGGGAAGCACCAGATGAACGTCACAGCGCGCAGATCCGCGGCCGTCCTCACCGCCGTCGTCCTGGGCTCCGCGGCCCTCACCGCCTGCGGCCCCGAGGACAGTTCGGCGGACACCGGCGCGGCCAAGCCCACGGCGACGGTCTCGCACCCGCCGGCCGCGCCCAGCGCCCACCCCACGACGCCCGCCCCGGCGACCGGCACCGCGGCGCCCGTGCGCACCGGCGTCACCCCGGCCGCCAAGGTCAAGCTGCCGTCCATCCCGGTCAAGCCGGGCTGCAGCAACAAGCGCCCCACCCCCGAGCAGGTCGACCCGCACACCTTCGCGGTCTACCGCTACGAGACCATCCCCGGCGACTCGCACATCAACCTGGTGCTGGAGCACGGCCGTTGGGGCTGCCCCAGCGCCGACGCCGACGGCCTTCCGTACGTCACGACCGGCGAGCAGGCGCGCTGGGCGATGGACCAGGCCACGTACATCACCGCGACCACGCCGATCACCGACAGCCCGGTGAACAAGCGCATCGGCGTGCAGGAGTTCCTCAACTGGGTCAAGGCCCACCCGGACTCGGGCCTCGTCTTCCGCTACGAGACCGGTGACGACGGCGCCATCCACCGCCTCGACGAGGTCTACGCCCCCTGAGTGCGGGGCGCCGGGGGAGCCGGGTTCGTCATATTGACCGTCCAGGTTAGGTATGCCTAACCTAAGGCGCCCGCTCCCCTGACGTCCCCCTGAGGGTGGTCCGCCATGCCGTTTTCCGCTCATCCGCCCCATCTCGTGCCCCTCTCCGCGGCGGCGCCCTCCACCCCGCTCGGCCCCTTCGAGGACAGCGCCGTCGCGTGGACCACCTGGGTCACCCTCATGGGCTTCGTCGGCCTGGCCGCCCTGGCGCTGATCGCGGTCGGCCCCGTGGCCCGCGCGATCGGCTCCGACACCCTCGCCGCCGTGACGACCCGGCTCACCCGCGCCGCCGTCGTCCTCGGCGTGCTCGCCGTACCTGCCGTCCTCACCGACCTCGCCCACGACGCCTCGGAGAGCGGCGGCTACGACTACGGAGCCGCCTGGAACTCGCTCTACGACGGCAGCAACTCCGGCCGCCTGTCGGGCCTCGAAGTCACCCTGATCCTCGTCGGCGCCGCGCTGCTCGCCCCGCTGACCGTACGTACCCTGGCCGCGGGCCCCGCCCGTACCTGGCTGCTGGCGACCGGACTCGGAGCGGGCGCGGTCGCGCTCGGCACCACCAAGTTCCCCGACAAGGCGCCGGACGACTGGGGCCGCGGCACCTTCGACACCCTCATGTGGATGCTGCACCTGCTCGGCGGCGCCGTCTGGCTCGGCGGACTCGCCGGCCTGCTGCTGCTCGCCCTCCCCGGCGCCCTGGACCCGGCCGCCCGCGGCGCCTTCTGGGCCCGCTCGATCCGCCGCTTCTCCACCGCCGCCATGAGCTGCGTCGCCGCGATCTCGCTCTCCGGGCTCTTCCTGTACTGGGAGCACGTGGACGGCCTCGGCCAGCTCACCTCCACGATGTACGGCCGCGTCCTCGGCGTGAAGATCCTGATCTTCGGCGCCCTGCTCGCCCTCGGCATGTTCAACCAGTTCTGGCTGCACCCCCGGATCGAGGCGCTGCGGGCCGCGGGCGACGAGCGGCCGCTGCGTACGATCCTGGTCCGGCGGTTCCCGGCCACCGTCGCCGCCGAGGTCGTCCTCGCCATGACGGTGGTGTTCGTCGCGCCCTTCCTGCACGGTTCGGCCCGCAACCAGGCGTTCCAGGCCGCCGCGGCCGAGCACTCGGCGGTGCCGCTCGACCACCTCCCCAAGCTCCCCACCAAGCACGTCAGCGCGTCGACCTGGGTGTGGGGCACCGGCGAGACCCTGCTCGTGCTGGCCCTGATGATCGGCGCCTACCTGGCCTCCGGCACGCTCGCCCGCCGCCGTACCGCCGCCGCCACCCCGGCCGCCGTCACCACTACGGACCAGCTCGTCGAGGCCTGAAACCGCCCATCGGCCCTACGCTGGGCCGATGGCACGATACTTCGACGTACACCCCGCGAACCCCCAGCCGCGCATCATCAGCGGCGTGGCGGACAGCATCCGGTCGGGCGCGCTCATCGCCTACCCGACGGACTCCTGCTACGCCCTGGGCTGCCGGCTGGGCAACCGCGACGGCATCGAGCGCATCCGGACGATCCGGAACCTCGACGACCGCCACCACTTCACCCTGATCTGCCAGAACTTCGCGCAGCTCGGGCAGTTCGTCCAGATCGACAACGACGTCTTCCGGGCGATCAAGGCGGCCACCCCCGGCAGCTACACCTTCATCCTCCCCGCCACCCGCGAAGTACCGCGCCAGCTCCTGCACCCCAAGAAGAAGACGGTCGGCGTCCGCATCCCCGACCATGTGGTCACCCAGGCGCTGCTGGCCGAACTCGGCGAACCGCTGGTCTCCAGCACCCTCCTGCTCCCCGACGAGGCCGAGCCGCTGACCCAGGGCTGGGAGATCAAGGAGCGGCTCGACCACGTGGTGGACGCCGTCCTCGACTCCGGCGACTGCGGCACCGAGCCCACCACGGTCGTCGACTTCTCCGACGGCGCCGCCGAGATCCTGCGCCGCGGCGCGGGCGACCTCAGCCGCTTCGAGTAGCCCACGCGCGGGGGACGGGCCCGGTCAACTCGGCACGCGCGGAACCGAATTGACAACCTTAGGTATGCCTAACCTAGGCTCCGCCTGTGCAGATGTACCTGCTGGCCCTGAACCCGACGGACTCGGTCACCGACGGCTTCCTGCCCGCGGCGCTCCGCCTCGGCCTGACCGTCACCGTCCTCACCGACCAGCCCGCGGCGCACCGCGCGGTCGTGCCCGAGGGTGTCGAGGTCAGGCAGTGCCCGGTGCGGGACTTCCGTGCGGTCGTGGCCGCGATATCGGCCCACCGGGCACCCGGCTCGATCTTCAGCAACAGCGACCACCTCCAGGTCCAGACGGCCCTGGCCGCCGCGTACTTCGGTCTCCCGGGCAAGGACTGGCGCGTCGCGCTGCGGACCAAGGACAAGGCCGAGATGCGCCGGTGGCTGGCGGCGGCGCCCGGTCTCCCGGCCACGGCGGCGGTACGGGCCGCCGAACTGCCCGCGGGCCGCGACCTGGAGGACCTGCCGGACCTCGACGGCATCCCCTACCCCTGTGTGCTGAAACCCGCCGAGGGCGTGGCCAGCGAGGACGTGGTGCTCGTCAGGGACCGGGCCGAACTCGCCTCCCGCTGCGCGGAGATCCGCACCCGCCGCCCCGGCGCCGCCCTGGTGGCCGAGGAGTTCCTGCCGGGCGAGCTGCGCACCCTGGAGACGCTCGGCGACGGCCGCACCCGCCGCGTCCTGGGCGGCTTCCGCACCCGGCTCTCCCCGCCCCCGTACTTCATCGAGGAGCGGCTCACCTGGGACCCCGACCGGCCGCCGGCCGTCGAGGCGCAGGTGCTGGCCCAACTCGACGCCCTGGGCGTGGGGTTCGGCGCCTGCCACACCGAGTACGTGGTGGAGTCCGGCCGGGCCCGGGTCGTCGAGGTCAACTACCGTGCCATCGGCGACCAGTGCGATCTGCTGCTGGCCGAACTGCTCGGGGTGCCGCTGTTCGAGCTGGTCCTGCGCGTCCACCAGGGCGAGCCGCTGCCGCCCGCCCCGTGGCCCCAGCCGGGCGCCGCCGCCTGCCTCGCCTACCCGTACGCCCGGACCGCGGGCACCCTCACCGCCGCCCCCGGCCCCGAGGACCTCGACCTGGACGACGGAGTACGGCTCGCCTACCGCCCGCTGCGTGCCGTCGGCAGCCACCAGCCGGTGCACCACACCAACCGCGACCTGCTGGGCGTGGTCCGGGCCATCGGCCCCGACCTCCCGGCCGTCGACCGCGCCGCGGACGCGTATGTGGCGGCCAGGACCTGGGAGATCACCCCGTGACGCCGGACGGCGACGACCACCAGGTGGAACACGCCCTGCTGACACGGGTGCTGAGCACGCTGCTGCGCGAGGACGTCTGCGGGCTGCGCACCCGCACCACCGCGGAGGACCACCCCGACGGGCGCTGGCTCCGCCTCCCCGGCTCCGCCGCGACCGGGCAGGACGACCTCCTGCTGCCGGTCACGGACGACGGCTTCCAGTGCGAGTACGCCGCCCGGCTGCCGCTGCTGCGGACCGGGTCGGCGGCCGGCACCGTCGGCGAGATCACCGGCGGAGAGGAGATCCTGGCCGCGCTCGCCCGGTTCGCCGCGCCCGAGGACGCGGGCGGATTCACGGCGTTCGCCGCCGAGTACCGCAACGCGCTGGCCGTGTTGCGGCTCCAGGGCGCCACGCGTGAGCGGACGATGGCGGAGCTGGCCGCCCGCCACGGCCCCGATCCGGTGTCCTGGCGGGGCCTGCCCGGCTCCCTCGCCTTCGACACCCTCGCCGCCCGCCACGGGCACCCGCTCTACCCGACCTCCGCCGCCAGAACCGCGCTGTCGGCCGCACAAGTCCTGCCGTACGCACCGGAGTTCGCGACCTCCTTCGCCCTGCGCTGGCTTGCCGTGCCGCGATCCGCGCTCACCACGAGCGGCGTGCCGCAGGGCGACCCCCTCACCGCCTTCTGGCCCACGCCCTCCGACCTCGGGCTGACCGGACTCGACGGCAGCCATGTGGCCCTGCCCGTCCACCCGTTGACCGCCGGGCGCCCGCTGGAGGTGGCGCTGCGGGTGACCGGCCTGGACGCTACGGCACAGCTCGCCGAGGACCCGTATCTGACCGTGCGGCCCACCCTGTCGACCCGTACGGTGGCGCCCGTGGCGTACCCGGACGTCCACCTCAAACTGCCCCTGCCCACCGCCACGCTGGGCCTGCTCAACCGCCGCACCATCAAGCCCGGCACGCTCGTGGACGGGGCCGCCGCCCAGCGGCTGCTGGCCGAGGTGACCGCCCGCGAGCCGCGGTTCCAGGGCCGTGTGCTCCACTGCGACGAGACCCGTTGGGCGCACGCCGGGCACGAGTCGCTGGCGGTGCTGGTACGACGCCACCCCGCGGGTCTCGACGGCCGCACCGTCCTGCCGCTGGCGGCGCTGCCCGCCACCGCGCCCGACGGCCGCCTCGTCGCCGACCACCTCGCCGACCGGTGGACGGGCGGGGACCCGGTGGCGCTGCTGGACGCCGTCCTCACCCCGCTGCTCGACTGGCAGACCACCCTGTTCGGCTACGGCATCGCCCTGGAGTCCCACCAGCAGAACATCTCGCTGGTGCTGGACGATCCGGGGGACGTAGACCGCGGTGCCGGTGCCCCGCTCGTCCGGCTGCTCTTCCGGGACGACGACGGCCTGCGCGTCCACCGGGGCCGGCTCGCCGCGGCACTCGGGACGACCACCCCGGGACCGGCCGACTTCGCCGACCCGCGGATCTTCGTGGACGACGACGGCCCGCTGGTGGACCTCTTCACCACCATCACCGTCCACCTGTGCGCGGGGGCGCTCGCCTTCGCGCTGTCCGGCCCCGGACGCGTTCCGGCGCCGGTGTTGCTGCGGCTGGTGCGTGACCGCCTGGCCCAGGCGGTGGCACGGCTCGACGGCGCCCCCGCGGCACCGGGGGCGGTGCTGCGGGCCGCGGTGCTCGACGCCGACCGGCTCCCGGTCAAGGCGATGGTGACCGCGGGCACGCTGCTGACCAAGCGCCGTTCAGGCGCCGCCGACATCAACAAGCACTACACGACCGGCCCCAACTACCTCCCGCGCGAGCACCCATGACCTCGACCCCCACCTCGACGCCCCGGTCGCACTCCACCTCGGCCTCGGCACCCGCCTCGACGCCCCCGTCGACCTCGACCTCCGCCTCGACATCCCGGTCGAACTCCGACTCAGGCTCGGCACCCGCCTCCACCTCCGCCTCGACGCCCCCGTCGACCTGCACCTCCGCCTCGACCTCCACCTCGGCGCCGACCCCGACCGCTACCCCGTCGGCGGCCACGGCCTCGACCACCGGCGCTGCCACCACCGGCGCTGCCTCCACCGGCGCACCCGCCGCTACCGGCGCCGTCCCGACCGGCGCCCCCGCGCTGCCCACGGCCGACGACGCGGTGGCCCACACCCTGCTCAACTGCCTGCTGCGTGAGATGACCGGCCTGCGGGACGCGGCCGTACGGATCCGCGGGCACCTGGTGATACGGCTGCCGCACGACGGGGTCCGGCTGCGGGTGGCGACCCGCCGCACCTCCGCCCTCGGCGCGCACCGCTTCACCGGCCCCGTCACGCGGTACGCGGACGGCCGGTGGTCGCCGATCGGCTGGCGGCAGCTCGCCGAGCACATCGGTGCCGAACTGGCCGCGCGCACCGGCCAGTCGAACGACGAGTTCGTCCCCCAGGTCGCCGCGAGCCACCAGGGCGTCACCGCCGCGCTCGCCCATCCCCGCCCGCGGCGCGGCGCCGACCCGCTCTCCTTCTACCTGGCCTCCGAGCGCTCCCTGACCTTCGGGCACCGCTTCCACCCCGCGCCCAAGGCCCGCGACACCCACCCCTCCGCCTGGCGGTCCTACGCCCCCGAGGCCGGCGCCGTCTTCCCCGTCCGCCTGCTCGCCGTACGGGACGGCCTCGTCGCCGAGGAACGCGCCGAGCCGGGCGCCGCCGCGCCGCTCGACCGGCTGGGGCAGGCGCCCACCGGGTACCGGCTGCTGCCCGTCCACCCCTGGCAGTACGACCTGCTGCGCCGCCACCCCGCGCTGGAGGCGGCCCTGCGCCGGGGCGACGTCCGCGACCTCGGGCCCGGCGGCCCCCGCTTCGCCGCCACCGCGTCGGTGCGCACCCTCTACGACGGTGAGACGTTCCTGAAGTTCAGCCTGAACGTACGGATCACCAACTGCCTGCGGAAGAACGCCCGTTACGAACTGTCCGGTGCGGTGGCCCTGACCCGGCTGCTCGCCCCGGCCGCCGCCGATCTCGCCGCGCGGTTCCCCGGCAGCGGTGTCCTGAGCGAACCCGCGTACCGCAGCCTGGCGTTGCCCGGCCCCGACGGGGAACCCGACGTCGACCTGCTGGAGGGCTTCGGGGTGATCGTCCGCGAGGGCCTGGCGGGGCGCGTGGCCCCGGGCGCCACCGCGCTGCTGGCCGCCGCCGTCGCCGACGAGTACCCGACCGGACCCGCGCACCTCACCCACCTGCTGCCGGAAGGCGCCGGGCCCGCGGCGGTCCTGCGCTGGTGGGAGAGGTATCTCGCGCTGCTCGTGCCGCCCGTCCTGGCCGCGTATCTGGACCACGGCGTCGTCCTCGAACCCCATCTGCAGAACGTGCTGGTGTGCGTCGGCGACGACGACGGGCTGCCCCGGCAGATCCTCTTCCGGGACCTGGAGGGCACCAAGCTGCTCCCCGCGCACCACGCCGCCACCCTGGCCACCCTCCCTCCCCACGTCGCGGGCCCGCTCACCTACGGCGCCGACCAGGGCTGGGACCGGCTCGTCTACTGCCTGTTCGTCAACAACATCGGTGACATGCTGGCCGCTCTCGCCGATGTGTGCCCGGGCGAGGAGGCGGCCCTGTGGTCCGCCGTCCGCCGCGTCCTGACCGGGTACGCCGCCCGGCACGGCGACCACCCCCGACTGGCCGCCCTGCTCGGCGGCGACCCGCTGCCCGCCAAGGCCAACCTCCTCGCCCGCTGGGCCCGCACCGCCGACCGGCAGGCAACCTACGTCCGGCTCCCGTCCCCGCTCGGCCCCCGACAGAACGCGGGCGGCGACCCGGGCCGCGCCGCGGAGCGCGCCACCACGACGCGGCCGCCGGGCGGGGCGCCGCGATGAGCGACTCGGCATTCGGCGGCGGACAGCCCGCCCCGGCACCCGGCGTCGCAGCGAGCGGCCCGCACTCGCCTGACGTGGCGACCGCCCCGGCACCCGGCGTCGCAGCGAGCGGCCCGCACTCGCCTGACGCGCTGGCTGACCCGGCGCCCGGACGCGCGGCGAGCGCCCTGCCCGCCCGGGTACGCGATCTCGCGCTGTCGCTGCCGACGGCCCAACTGCCCGCGTACGTCTACGATCTCGGCGCGCTGTCGGCCCACGCCGCCGCCGTGCGGGGGACGCTGCCGCCCCGCATCGAGCTGTACTACGCGGCCAAGGCCAACCCCGAGCCGCGGATTCTGGCGGCCCTGGCGCCGTACACCGATGGCTTCGAGGTGTCCTCCGGGGGCGAACTCGCGCATGTGGCCGAGGCGGTGCCCGGGCGTCCGCTCGCGTTCGGGGGGCCGGGCAAGACGCCCGCAGAGATCGTCGCGGCGCTCGACCGCGGGGTGCGGCGCTTCCACGTGGAGAGCACGCATGAACTCCGCGTCCTGGCCCACCTCGCCGGACAGCGCCCCGGCGCCGGGCGCGCTCCGGTGGCCGTGCTGCTGCGCGTCAACCTCGCTGTTCCGGGTGGGCTGTTGGCGTCCGGCGCGCTGGCGATGGGCGGCCGTCCGACACCGTTCGGTCTCGACCCGTCGGATGTCCCCGCCGCGTTGCGGATGCTCACCGACGGCTCCTGTCCCGGCGTGGAACTCACCGGTGTCCACGCCCATCTCGCCAGCGGTCTGGCCGCACCCGAACTGGCCGCCGTGGCGGGCTCGGTCGCCGACTGGGCGGACGGCCTCGCCCGGCGCCACGGAGTGCGGCTGCGCGAACTGAACCTCGGCGGCGGCATGGTGGTCGACTACACCCGTCCCGACACGCGCTTCGACTGGGCCGGATACGCGACGGCGCTGGCCCGTATCGCCGCGGCCCACCCCGAGTGGGTGCTGCGCGTCGAACCCGGCCGGGCGATGACCGCGTACTGCGGCTGGTACGTCACCGATGTGCTCGACGTGAAGCGCAGCCACGGCGAGGACTTCGCCGTCGTTCGCGGCGGCACCCACCACCTGCGGACCCCCGCCGCGCGCGGCCACGACCAGCCGTGCACCGTACTGCCCGTCGCCGACTGGCCCCACCCGTGGCCCCGGCCCACCGCCACCGCTCCCGGGCCCGTGACCTTCGCCGGTCAACTCTGCACGCCCAAAGACGTGTTGGCCCGCGCCGTCCCGACCGCCCAGCCCCTCCGCGCGGGCGACCGCGTCCTGTTCGGGCTGGCGGGCGCGTACGCCTGGAACATCTCCCACCACGACTTCCTGATGCACCCGCACCCGACCACCCACGTCCTCCCCGGATGACGAACCGCCTTACGGCTCGGGCGTGATGCCCAGGAGACCGAGGAAGGCGGCCGCCGCGGGGGAGCTTCCACCGCGGCTCCACGCGATGTGCTCCACGCGGGTGGGCGCGTCGGCGACGTCGAGGGTGGTCACCCCGGTGAGCTGCGGGACGAAGCGGGAGGGGAACAGCGCCACGCCCAGGCCCTGGCCCACCAGCCGGGCGATGAAGTCGGCGTTGGTGACCTCGTAGGCGACCTCCCGCGTGAGACCGGCGGCCGCGAACGCCTGGTCCGTCTGCGCCCGCCCGGCCGTCCTGGCGGGCAGGTCCACGAACACCTCCGCGGACAGCTCGCGCAGGCTGACGGACTCCCGCCGTGCGAGCGGATGACCGGGCGCCACCACCGCGACCAGCCGGTCGCGGGCCAGCTCACGGGAGTCGACACCCTGCGGCCGCGCCGAGTTGGGCAGCCCGAGCAGCGCGATGTCGAGTACCTCCTGCCTGACCTGCTCGACCAGTTCGTCGCTCGCGCCCACCCGCAGGCTGATCCGCACGTGCGGGTACCGCTCGTGGAACTCCCGTAGCGCACCCGGCACATCGACGGCCGCGACGGTCGGGATCACCCCCACGGCCAGCCGCCCCCGGATCACCCCGACGGTCGCGGCGGCCTCGGCGGCGGCGCGTTCCGCCGCCTCCAGGCACTGCCGGGCGCCGGGCAGGAACGCCGCACCGGCCGGGGTGATCCGCACCCGGCGGCTGGTGCGCTCGAAGAGCCGTACGTCCAACTCCTTCTCCAGCCGGGCGATCTGGTGGCTGAGCGCGGACTGCACCACCAGGCAGCGCTCGGCGGCCCGGGTGAAGCTGTGCGTCTCGGCGACGGCCACGACGTAGCGCAACTGCTGGAGCTCCATCGATCCATCGTAAATCGCGATAGATGCGATGACAAACATGTGTTGGACTCATTGATCGGCACCGACTGAGAATTCCCGGGTGAACGCATCCGTCGAAAACCCGAGCTCCACCCCACCCTCCACCCTGCGGCCCTGGCTGGGCGTGGCCGTCATCACCGCCAGCCTCTTCACCTTCGTCACCACCGAACTGATGCCGGTCGGTCTTCTCACCCCGATCAGCGGCAGCCTCGGCATCCCGGTCGGCATCGCCGGGCTGATGGTGACGCTTTACGGTGTCTCCGCCGGTCTGGGCGTGCCGTTCATCGTGGCCTGGACCCGGCGCGTGAACCGCCGCACCCTGCTCGGCGCCCTGCTGGCGGTGCTCGCGCTCGGCAACCTCGTCACGGCCATCGCCCCCAACTACGCGCTGGTGCTCACCGCGCGCCTCGTCATGGGCTTCGCCAACGGCGTCTTCTGGGCCATCGGCGTCAGCATGGCGATGCGCCTGGTCCCGCCAACGCACGCCAACAAGGCCGCCGCTGTCGCCCTGTCAGGGATCTCCATCGCCACCGTCGTCGGCATTCCCCTGGGCACCTTCCTGGGCAGCCTCACCAGTTGGCGCACCACGTTCCTGATCTGGAGCGGCCTCAGCGCCACCGTGCTCGTCGCGGTCGTCGCCACGATTCCCGCGCTGGCCTCGGAGAACACGGTCACCGTCCGCGAGGTGTTCGCCCTCCCCGTCAGGAACGCCGCCCTGCGGCTGATCATGCTCACCGTGGTCCTCTACGTACTCGGCCACTTCGCCGCGTACACCTTCGTCCGCCCCTTCATGGAGCAACGCACCTCCGCCGGCGCCACGTTCATCGCCGGACTGCTGATCATCTACGGAACCGGGGGAGCGATCGGCAACTTCGTCGCGGGCTACACCGTCACCCGCAACCTCACCGCCACCTTCCTCACCGCCCGCGCCGGAATCGCCGCCGCCCTCCTCCTGCTCCTCACCACGGGCCACTCGAAGCCCGGCGCGATCGCCGCCCTCGCCCTCTGGGGCCTCTCCTTCGGCGCCGCCAACCTCTGCCAGGTCAACATGACCCTCGCCGCCGCCCCCGACACCTTCGAAGCCGCCATGTCCCTCAACACCCTCGCCTACAACACCTCCATCGCCCTGGGCGCCCTGGCCGGCGGCCTCCTCGCCGACGCCAGCGGCATCACCAGCACCGTCCTCCTCGGCCTCTCCCTGACCACCGCCTCCCTCCTCCCCGCCCTGGCCTCCACCCGCCGCCGCCCCGCGCCGACCACGGCGTCAGCCTCGGACTCGGCCTCGGCTTCGGTGGTGGAGCAGAAGACGCCCTGACGCGGCACCGGAGCCGGTGCGGCTCAGATCTTGATGACCGTCGCGCGCGACGCGCAGAGCGTGGTGAGGTCGTCCGGATCGGACGTGAGGACGGTGACGGGCCCTGGCGCGGCGAGGGCGGTCGCGCTCAGCATGGCGTCGATCGCGTACTTGTGTCCGTGCAGACCGGCATCGGCCAGGAGGGCAGCGGCGTGCCGGGCGATCGGTTCGGTGACGGGTTCCACGACGAGGCGAGAAAGGGTCCATTCCAGCGCGGGGCGGTTTATCCGCGGGTGGACCACTTCCACCAAGGTGGCCGCGGACGTGATCACCCGCAGGTCGTCAGCGCGCGCGAGGGCGAGCCAGGCGGTGACCGTGCGGTCACGCAGTACGGCTTTGGCCAGCCCTTCGCTGTCGAGTACGAGCGTGCCACCGGGGGTGGCCGCGGACGGCGTCACGCCGCGCTCTTCCCGCCGTCGGCCTGCCGCACACGCGCCTGGTGCAGCTGCTCCCGCAGGGCCTGCACGTCATCCTCGGTGATCGGGCCGTGCTCCGCCTCCGCGACCTGGATGAGTTCGTTGAGGTTGTCCCGCTCGATCTGCCGGGCGACGGCGGCGGCGACATAGGCGGACAGCCCGGAGGGTCCGCTGCGGGCTCGGGCGGCGTCAGCGATGTCTCGCGGCATCGTGATCGAGTACTTCTGGGTAGGCTCGCTCATGCCCCTTATGCTACCGCTCATGCCACCACAGTGGAGCCCGCGCCGGAGTGGTCGAGTGACGGAGTGGGGGAGCGCGTCAGAGAGGGCGGATCAGTTCGGTCGCGAAGTCGGCGGGGGAGAGGTCGCGGATGCCGGGGGCGGTCCAGGTCCAGCCCTTGTTGATGTCGTAGGCGAGTTCCACGGGGGTCTGTGCCGGGTCGATCAGGACGGCGGGGCCGAGGGCGGCGGTGGTGTGGGTGGGCAGGGGGACCGGGAGGGTGGCGAAGAGGAGGGCCACAGCCGGGAGCGGGGTGATGAGGTCGATGTGCTTGCCGTAGAGGGGGAAGGCGCAGACGGGGGCGATGCCGGAGGCCAGCGAGACGGACTGGGCGAGGCCGCAGGTGAACGGGGTGGTCGTGGTGTTGCGCACCGCGATGGTCCCGGCGTAGCCCTGGGAGGGGTCGACGCTCGTCACCGCGTTCGGGCCGACGTCCAGGGTCTGCCCGGCGCGGACGGGCTTCGCGTCCACGCCGCCGGGCGGAGGCGGCCCGGAGCCGGGCGGGGCCGTGGTGGCGTACGCGTACTGCTGTTCCGTCCACTCGATCGAGGTGTTCGTCGAGTACTGCCCGGTGGACGCCCAGGGGACGGGGAAACCGCCGGTCAGGCTGGACCGTACGGCCTTGTACACGTACAGCCGGAAGCCGCCCCGCGCGAGGGGGACCAGGGACTGCTCGCCGAGGCGGACGACCACCGTCGACGGGCTCATCCCAGCCACCCGGCGGGCGCGCGCAGCGCCTCGGGCGGGGCCTCCCGCAGCTTCTCGAAGGCGTGCGCGACGCTGGGCGCCGGCGCGGGCACACAGCGGACCTGCCACATGCGCGGCCGGTGGCAGCAGTCCAGGTAGGTCGCGAGATACCTCCCGCCCTCGACCGGCGGAAGGCCGCCGGGCCCGAAGGGGGCGGCCGAGGTGAGGCGGCGGTACCCCTCGGTGCCGGCCGCGCCGCTCGCCACCAGATCGCCCGGCGCCCAGGGGTCGTGCGGTGCCGCCGTCCACAGGGCGAGGCTGGTGACCGGGTCGTCGCAGGCCCCCGCCGGGTCGGAGCGGCGGACGAGGGCCTCGGCGAAGGACCCGGCGGGCAGCCACGAGGCCGCGTCGCCGTCCCAGGACCAGCCGCCGTCGAGTGCGTACGCCAGCTCCGCGAACCGGCCGCGGGTGAGGTCCACCAGTACGACCGGCCCGTGCACGGGCCCGGGCACCGCACCCACCCGGGCCGGTGTGGTGGAGAACGCGAGCGCCACCTCCTGCAGCGGTGTGATCACGTCGACGTTCTGCCCGTGCAGGGGGAGCGCGCAGACCGGCGCCGGTCCGCACCCCAGCGGACTCGGCTGGGCGAGGCCGCAGGTCAGCGCGCGGCGGGTGGCGTTGCGCAGCACGATACGGCCCGGCTCGCCCTGGTCGTCCGCGCCCGCCAGATGCTCGCCCTGACCGACCGTCAGCACCTCGCCCAACTCCACCGGCCGGGTCGCCTCCTCCAGGAAGCACGACTCCGCCGTGATCGGCCGCCCCGTGGCGAACGCCCTATAGTCCTCACGCCAGTTCAGGCTGACCGTCCGCTCGAAGCGGCTGCCCGACGCCCAGACGAGGGGGCTGCCGCCGCCCTGGTCGCAGGCGACGGCCTTGTACGCGTAGAGCCGGAAGCCGCCGCGCCGCAGCCCGTCGGCGGTGGCGCCGCCCAGGCGGATGTCGATCGTGTAGCGGCTGCCCTGCTGGTTGAGGTGGAAGCCGTCCATGGCCCTTCCCCTCCTTCCCGGTGGGTCGCGGTGCGGCGGTTGGGCGGTGCGCTGCGATGCGCTGGGGCGCGCTGCGGTGGGGTGCGCCGCCCGGCGGGACGGCGCACCGTCTGGACCCGATGCCTCAGAGCCGGCTGATCTTGTCGAACTTCAGGTAACCGCCGTCAGGCGCCCCGAGCTCCCCGATGCTCGTGCACTTCACCTTCCACTTCGACTCGCCCATCTCGTCGTTCCGCATCCGGATCTCGTAGGTGGACCCGACCACCAGGGGCACTCCGTGGACCGCGTACCTGAACGGCCCCTCGATGGTGGTGTTGGTCTCGGAGCCTCCGCCGACACCCGAGATCAGCTCCGCGACCTTGTCCTTGGGGAAGGTGTCCTTGTAGACGGCCGCCGAGAAGATGTCGCCCAGCGCCGCGACCGGGCGACTGATCAGGGCGGGAATGAACTCGTTGCTCCGGAGGATCGTGGCGGCGTTGCCCGACCACCCCCAGCCGCTGTTGAGTTCGTAGGTCAGGTTCATGAACGTGGTCCCCGTCAGGTCGACGAGCAGGCACTGCCCGAACGCCTGCTCCACGACCGAGCCGGTGGCCAGCGGCTGGGACGCGAACATCAGCGCCACCTTCTGCAGCGGCGTGATCACGTCGGTGTTGTGCCCGTACAGCGGGAAAGCGCACACCGGCGACGGCCCGGCGCCCAGCGGACTGGGCTGGGCAAGGCCGCAACTGAACTGGTGCGACGTGGTGTTGTGGACGCAGACCGAGCCGTCGATGCCGACATGGGGATCGACCGTGCCGATGGCGTTCGCGGACACCATCAGGGTCTGGCCGAGATCGATCTGCTTGGTGTCGCTGGCACCGAACGTCACGCCGTTCTGGACCTCCTTGGTCGAGGCGTACGCGTAGTAGTTCTCGACCCAGTCGATCGTGGTGTTCGTGGAGTACTTCGCCGTCGAGGCCCACACCGTCGGCCGACCGCCGCCGACCGCCGAACTCACCGCCTTGAAGGCGTAGAGGCTGAACCTGCCGCTGTTGAGCCCGTTGACGGTGGCCTCGTCCATCTTGATGGAGATCGAGTACGGCGTGCCGGCCATGTTCGGCCGCCAGCCGTCCGGTTCGTCGCCGTAGGTGCCGAGAGGAGGCTCACCCTGGCCGGTGGGCCACACGCTGCTGTTCATCGCTCACTCCCTCTGCCGATCGGGGCCGGGGCCTCCGACGAACGGGGCCCGGCCGCTGGGCCCTTGTCCGGGCCGCGCACTGACTCCAGTGGGCAGATTTCGCGCCTCCCGGCTCGGGCACGTGGCCGGGCCGCCTCGGGTGGGCACGGCCAACCGAGGCGGCCCACGCCGCCCGCCAGGGCGGATCCGCCTCACGGCCAGCCGCCGAGCCGGGCCAGGAGAGGGGCCGCGAACGGGGACAGCCGGCGGCACAGCCCGGCGCTGAAACACTCGTGCCCGAGCGCCGTCTCCGCCTCCCGGGACAGCGCAGGCGGCAGGTCCTCCGCGATCCAGCGCCGTACGCAACTCTGCGTCCAGGCGCGCAGCACGATCGCCTCGGGCGCACCGGCCGCCGCTATCGGCCCCAGGTCGGCCGGCTGGGCGTTCACCAGCAGCGCGCGTCCCATCATCACCGGCCGCACCTCCCCGTACGGGGCCAGCGCGCGGGCCAGCGCCAGCCGCTCGGCGTACGAGGGCAGCCTGCCGTTACGGTGCGTGAAGTCCTCCACGCCCGCCAAGTAGCCGCGCCGCGCCCTGCGCTGACCACGCGTCAGCACGTCGTCCGCCCGCGCGGCCGTGCTGTACGCGCCCCGTAGATGGGCCTTGACCAGCGCGGGCCACACCGCGTACCGGTTCCAGTCCAGCAGTTGGACCGCCTTGAACACCTCCCAGGCGACCTCGCTGCGCAGCCCGTCGCGGTCCGAGCCGGGCGGCAGACCGGCGGCCATCCGGTCCGCCGTGCGGACGATCCATGGCCAGATCTCGTCGAGCAGATCGCTGCGCAGCCGCTCCGGATCCGCGCCACCGCGCGCCCGACGGGCGTACCCGGCGAGCCGCAGGTCGACCCAGTCCCGGTCGAACGGGCTGGCCGCGGGGCGTGCGGCCGTATACGTGCTCATCTTCGTGCTCCACCTCTGCCCCCGGTGGATGTACGTCGCGCCGGTCGTGCGCGAGAGCCAGTAGCGTCTTTCCCGCCACCACGCGCCCCCACAGGCCCGCGTACTGGGCTTTCACCTGCTCCCGGCGACGGGAGTGACTGAAGTGACTGCTGGGTGTGAAGCGGTGCACGGGTCCTGAGTGCATACGACCGCGCCCTGCCCACCTGAGGGGGCGGAGCAAGTGCTCCGTGCCACGGGCATGTTCCCCGTCGCCGTGCCACCCGCTGACGCCCCCGGGGCGGGTGGCCCCGCCGGGGACCGCCCGTATGCGGAGCCCGGATTCCCCACGGAGAGTGATCTTTGGTAGTAAGCAGTTACAAAGTGGGCTGAATGGCAGGTTTCACGTGTGTGAATGCAACTGAGGAGCGCGGGAGCGCCGAGTCGCTGGACTCCCGGTGGTACGCGGCGCTGTTCGACAGGTCGTGGCTGCCGATGGCGCGGCTCGACCTGACGGGCCGAATCCTCGACAGCAACCCGGCGTTCAGCATGCTGACCGGCTGGCCGTCGCGTGAACTGCGCGGCCTGGCCGGCGGCGAGCTGCTGATCCCGGGGGAGAGCGGCGCGCGCTCCGACTCCTGGGCCGAGCTCTTCGCGGCCCGCCGCTCCCGCCACCAGGGCCGCGTCCTGGTCGTCCGCAAGGACCGCCGCCTGCTGTACGCCGAGGCCAACGCCTGGCTCGTACGCGACGGCCAGCACCCGCCCACCGAAGCGATCTGCTCCCTGCGGCCCGTACTGGCCGCAGAGGAGGCCGAGTTCCTGTCCTCCGCCGCCCCTCTCCACCTCTCGGTCCTCGAAGCGAGAACCCTCGAGGGCCTGGCCGAGGGCATGACCAACTCCGCCCTGGGCCGTGCCCTCTCCCTCAGCCGCCAGGGCCTCGACTACCACCTCGCCCAGCTCCGCCGGAAACTCCAGGCCCGCAGCCGCTGCGCCCTCGTCGCCCGCGCCTACGCCCTCGGCGTCGTCACCCCGGGCGTCTGGCCGCCCCGCGTCGACCCCTCGGCCGTCGACCACCCCCGTATCCCGCATCGCCGCCGCGGGCCGACGCCCTGAGGGCCGGCGGGGGAGGGGGCTCGCACGGTGGGCGGGGCACAGGGTAGCGGCGCGAGCGCGGTCCGGCAGCGGATGCTGATCCGGGCCGGTCGTGCTTCTCTGGAGGAGATTGCCGCGCTTCCAGCGGTGGGGCGCCCGCTGTCCGGCCGTCTACGCGGCCCTGGGGCCCATCCGCCACCGTCTCAGCCACACTCGCCGTACCACTTCCCCGTACCGCTTCCCCGTACCGCTTCCCGGTACCACTCTCCGTACCACTCTCGGCCGCCGTCGCGGAGCCCCGGAGCGGGCCCGGCCGACGCGTCAACGCCTCCCCCTTCCCTCGTACCGCCACGAGAGGAGCACCGCCATGCCCAAAAGCAACCGCTTCCGCCGTCTGATGACGGCCTCGACCGTCCTCGTCGCCGCGGGCGCCCTGCTCTGGCCCGATGCCGCGGCCGCGCGGTCGGGCACCCACAACGCCCCCGCGATCGCCTCGGGGGACTACCAACTCGTCAACGTGCAGACCGGCAAGTGCGCGACGGTCGCGGGCGGTGTCTCCACGGACAACAACGTCCCGCTCGTGCAGTTCACCTGCGACAGCCATCCCTCCCGCCACTGGTTCATTGCCGCCAACCCCGGCAGCGGCAGGCACTTCATCAACGGCGAGACCGACAAGTGCGCGACGGTCGCTGGCGGTGTCTCCACCGACAACAACGTGCCCCTCGTCCAGTTCACCTGCGACACCGACCTCTCCCGCCGCTGGTTCGTCACCAACTGGAACGGCAGCTCCTACCAGCTCCTCAACTCCGGTACCCGCAAGTGCATGACCGTCGCCGGCGGTCGCTCCACCGCGAACAACGTCCCGCTCGTCCAGTTCACCTGCGACACGGACCCCTCCCGCCGCTGGATCCTCCGCCGCGTCGGCGTCCCCATCGACTGAGCGGGACCTACTGAGCGGGACTACTGAGCGGGACCTACTGTGCGGGACCTACTGGGCGGGTGCCTCGGCCAGCGAAATGCTGTTCCCGTCGGGGTCCAGCACCACCACATGGCGCACCCCGTTGCCGTACGTCTCGACCGGCCCGTACCCGACCCCGCCCGCGGCGAGCCGCCCCAGGATCACGTCGAGGTCCGTCACCCCCAACGTGACCATGGCCCCGCCCACCCGCTCAGCCCGCACCTCCCGATCGTCCACCACCACCCACGCGTTCTCACCCACCCGCCACAACAACTCCTCCCCCACCACCTCATCCGCAGGCCGCCCAAAAAACACCTCGAACCACCCCCGCGCCCGCTCCCGATCCCGCACACCCATCACGCAGTACAGATCCACTCGTCCTACTCCTCACCGTCGCCCCAGACCGCAGACCACCTTCCCGCCTACAGGCGCGCAGCGACAGGCGGCACACCGCGACTTGAGGGCTGCCTCGTCCCGCCGGGGTGACTCTTCTCGGTTGCCGGGCACCGGAGTTGATGTCTGCCATGCTGGAGCGATGGTGAGTGAGGGCGACGCGGCCGCACGTGCGATACCGAGGGCTTTCAACCCGCTGTGGATAATTTCGCTGTTTCTCGGCCTGTCCGAGACGACAGTGGGCATCGTCGCCGCGTTGGCCAGCGGTTGGGTGCAGGGAGTGCTCGCAGTATTCGCGGTCACCTTTCCCGTCCTCGTGTCCGGGGCGTTCTTCGCTACCCTCTGGCGCAAGCCGGAAGTGCTTTATGCGCCAGGGGACTTTCCCACCCATGTTTCTGTCGGCACCTACGTCGACGGCATGCGGCGGGGATCGAGAGGGCAGGTCGAACTGCTTGAGGAAGTACTCCGAGACACCCTGGAGTCCGTACTGCCTTCGTTTCTCTCCAGCGCGGCCACGCCCGCACAGGTGACTCAACTGGTGAGCGAAGCCGTCGCCAGGGCGCACGAGGGCATCGCGAGCCGTGTCCTGACTGTCGACCTCAGCTCGGTGGACCCGTCCGTGGCGGACTTCCAGATGCAGTTTCCCCTGTTTGACGAGGCGACAGTCGCTGATTTCCTGGACCGGGTCTGGGTCATGCTTCGGGACTACGTCCAACCCTTCACATACGGCACGCGATGGATACTGGTCGACCGTAGGGCGGGCCGCACGTTCGCGGATATCGGCACCCGGTGGGCCAAGGTCAACCTTGGACTCGATGAAGACTGCCGACTGCTCAAAGATGTCGGGATCCACGCGAATTTGGATCTCGCGGCACGGATTCTGCGGTAGCCGTGGTTTTCTCCGCTGAACGTTCCTGAAAGAAGCAGTGCGCGGACCTGGAACGCCAACGGGCCCCCAGTACAGCGTCGGCGACGCCACTTACGCCCGCAGTAAGTTCGCGACCGGAGAGCACGGCGATCCGTGCCCGCCGCAGTTGGCTTCACCGCCCCGCGCTGCCCGCGCGGAGGACGTGGCGGCGGCTGTGAAGTGGCTGGAGCGTGCGTCGCTGCCGGTCGGGGAGCTGAACGAGCTGGCTCGTGTCCACGACCTGGTCGACGCTCTCGGGCGCACGTTGGACGGCAAACCTGCTGCCACGCAGACGTACCGGTGTCGCCGTGCGACCGTCTGCAACGCGTTGGAGTACGCGGTGCAACCCTCGGCAAGCCAATCCGTTGACGCGTGTCCAACGAAAGCGGGGCTAGCGGGGGTTTGCAGGAGGTCGACCGGCGCGGCCAGGGTCAATCCGCGGCGGGCACGCGAACTGCTGACCGCGGTCACGTACGTCGGCCGCTTCGGCCGTGCCAGAGGTCTCCGCCTTCGAGAATGCGAGTGAGGGTGACGGTTTCGATGCCCCATACTCCGCCCGTGTGCATATCCGATGGTGGACAGAACCTGGATCCGCAGTGGACCGATCTCAACAACAACCTTTGCGGTGTGGTGCAAGGCTGCCAGGACACTTCTACGGTCGCCGCTGCCTTCGTCCGCGCCGGCTGGTCGTCGCGCTCGTCGTCTTGGTACGGCTACGAGGTGGAGACCGTCTGGGGACAGATCGAGCTGGACCCGATCGAGGGTCGAGAGGTCCTGTTGAACGGCGTTGTCGACCCTCAGCGTATCGACGACCTCGCCGGTCTGCTCAGCCGCTTCGGCCTCCGGTTCAACCTGGAGCTGTACAGCAACACCGGCGAATTGGTGCGAGAGATACGAGCCTGAGCACCAAGGCGGGCGCGCGGCCCCTGGATCCGTCCGGGGGCCTTCGTCTGCGCATCAAGTGGCATACGCCCGCGCACATGCAAAGACCCCGCGCTCAGCGTCTGGGCTGATGGCGGGGTCTTTCGGCACCTCGTGCGAGGTGCCCCCGGCAGGATTCGAACCTGCGCACACGGCTCCGGAGGCCGTTGCTCTATCCCCTGAGCTACGGGGGCGTGTCGGCCGCTGTCGCGGTGACGGGTAGAACACTATCAGCTTGGAGAGGGTGGACGTGTACAGGGTTTTTGGGGGTCCGGGCGGGGTCGGGGCGGGGGGTGGGGTCACCCTTGGCGGGGAAGAAATGGGCAAAACGCGGACGCATCGAGAGGGGCGCGCCTACGCTTCGGGGTGTGGCGGGTGCGTCCGGCCGGGTGCTTGTTGTGGACGACAACAAGGTGATCCGGCAACTGATCAGGGTCAACCTGGAGCTGGAGGGCTTCGAGGTCGTGACCGCGGCTGATGGTGCCGAGTGCCTGGAGATCGTGCACAGCGTGCGGCCCGATGTGGTGACGCTGGATGTGGTGATGCCGCGGCTGGACGGGGTGCGGACGGCGGCGCGGTTGCGGGCGGATCCGCGGACGCGGCAGGTGCGGATCGTGATGGTCACCGCGGGGTCGCTGCCCGAGGCGGCGTGTGGGGTGGACGCGTATGTCGGCAAGCCGTTCGAGCCCGCGGATCTGGTGATGACGGTACGGGCGCTCATCGGCCGGGGCATGATCCCCGAGCAGGAGGGGTCGCCCCAGTCCGCCGACGCGCCGGAGGCCGAGCCGGAGCCCGAGCCCGAGCCCGAGGGGCAGACCACCGTCTCCCCGGGGTGACCGTCTTCCCCCGGGCCCGGCCCCTCGGGGCCTAGCGGGCCGGAAAACCCGGTCGCGGTCCCACCCCCGCTCTCGCCTACGCTTTGTGCGTGACCCCTGCTGAGCTGTCCCGCACCGTGCTGAGTACGGTGCGCCGTGCCGTCGCGGCGCAGGAGCTGCTGGTGGCGGTGCCGGAGCGGGTGGTGGTGCAGCGGCCGCCGCGGCCGGGGTGCGGGGACTACGCGACGAACGTCGCGCTGCAGCTCGCCGGGCCCGCCGGGTGCACACCGCGGCAGGTGGCCGAGATCCTGAGCCGCCGGCTGAGCGGTGAGCCGGGGATCGCACAGGTGGAGATCGCCGGACCCGGATTCCTGAACATCACGCTGGACGCGCGGGCGTACGGCGACGTGGTGCGCCAGGTGCGGTCGCAGGGCGCGGAGTACGGCCGGGGGGACGGGCTCGCGGGCGAGCCCGCGCGGGTCGTCGCCGACGAGGGCGCGGTACGCGGCCAGGTGGTCGCCGAGGTGGTGAACCGGCTGCTGCGCGCGACCGGCGCCGACCCGGGACCGCCCGAGGCACCCGAAGCGCCCCCCGAGGCGCCCTCCGGGGCACCACCCGCGGTACCACCCGAAAGAGTGGTCGTCGAGGAGGTCCCCGAGGAGTTCCGCGGCGCGCCCGAGCGGCTCTTCCGGCTGCTGGGGGCAGACGCCGCCCGCTGGGCCCTGCTGCGCCCACCCGCCGAGGACGTACCTCGCACCGACCCCGGCCCGCTCCTCGCCCAGCGCGAGAGCAACCCGCTGTTCCGTATCCGCTACGCCCACGCCCGCACCCGGGCCCTCCTCCGTAACGCCCACGACCTGGGCGTCGACGTCGAGACCGCGCACACCAGCGCCGCGCCCACCGGCGCCGCGCACTACGAGCCCGCACCCGCCGGCGCCGCGCCCACCCACCCCACCCCCCGCGCCCCCTACCACCACCCCGCCGAGACCGAACTCCTCGGGCTGATCGCCGACTTCCCCCGGGTCGTCGAGACGGCGGCCCGGCGGCGGGCGCCGGATCGGGTGGCGCGGCATCTGGAGCGGCTGGCCGACGCGTTCTCGCGGTTCCACGACGAGTGCCCGCCGCTGCCGAAGGGCGAGGAGAAACCCTCGGCCGTCCACGCCGCGCGTATCCGGCTCGCCGACGCGACGGGGATCGTGCTCGCGGACGGCCTGCACCTGCTGGGCATCAGCGCCCCCGACCGCCTCTGAGGCGCTCATGGCAACCCGGCGCGCCCACCCCATACACCTGACGACGTACGTACGCACGCAGAAAGAGACGACACCGTGAGCCGTTCCGCACACCCCGCCGGGCCCCGCCACGCCGATGTGCTGCCCGAGGGCCACTACGCCGCCCCGCCCGCCGACCTCAACCGGCTCGACCCGCGCGTCTGGTCGCGCACCGTCACCCGTAACGCGGACGGCGCCGCCGAGGTCGGCGGGCGGGACGTACGGGCGCTGGCCGAGGAGTTCGGCACGCCCGCGTACATCCTGGACGAGGAGGACTTCCGGGCCCGCTGCCGGGCGTGGCGGGCCGCGTTCGGGCACGGGGCGGACGTCTTCTACGCGGGCAAGGCGTTCCTGTCGCGTGCCGTGGTGCGCTGGCTGCACGAGGAGGGGCTCAACCTCGACGTCTGCTCGGGGACCGAGCTGGCGGTGGCGCTGGACGCGGGGATGCCCGCCGAGCGGATCGCGATGCACGGCAACAACAAGAGCGCCGCCGAGATCGAGCGGGCGGTGGCGGCCGGGGTCGGCCGGATCGTGCTGGACTCGTACCAGGAGATCGTGCGGGTCGCCGACATCGCGGCGAAGGCGGGCGTACGGCAGCGGGTGCAGATCCGGGTGACGGTCGGCGTGGAGGCGCACACCCACGAGTTCATCGCGACCGCGCACGAGGACCAGAAGTTCGGGCTGGCGCTGGCCGGGGGACAGGCGGCCGAGGCGGTCCGCCGGGTGCTGATGCTGGAGAGCCTCGAACTGGTCGGCATCCACAGCCACATCGGCTCGCAGATCTTCGACATGGCGGGCTTCGAGGTGGCCGCCCGCCGTGTGGTGTCGCTGCTGGCGGAGGTACGGGACGAGCACGGCGTGGAGCTGCCGGAGATCGACCTCGGCGGCGGCCTGGGCATCGCCTACACCTCCGACGACGACCCGCGCGAGCCGCAGGAGATCGCCAAGGCGCTCGGCGACATCGTCACCCGGGAGTGCGAGGCCGCGCGGCTCGCGGTGCCGCGGCTGTCGGTGGAGCCGGGCCGGGCGATCGTCGGGCCGACGGCGTTCACCCTGTACGAGGTGGGCACCGTCAAGCCGCTGGAGGGCCTGCGGACGTACGTCAGCGTGGACGGCGGGATGTCGGACAACATCCGTACCGCGCTCTACGACGCCGAGTACACGGTCGCGCTGGTCTCCCGGAAGAGTGACGCCGAGCCGATGCTGAGCCGGGTGGTCGGCAAGCACTGCGAGAGTGGTGACATCGTGGTGAAGGACGCGTTCCTGCCCGCCGACCTGGCACCGGGCGATCTGCTCGCGGTCCCCGCCACCGGCGCGTACTGCCGTGCCATGGCCAGCAACTACAACCACGCGCTGCGCCCGCCGGTGGTCGCGGTCGGCGACGGCGAGGCCCGGGTCATCGTCCGTCGTGAGACGGAGGAGGATCTCCTGCGGCTCGACATCGGGTGAGGCGATTTCACCCGGTGAGCGTCCGGTGACACACATCTCACCGGCCGTACCCGGCCGCCGACGGGAAATATCACCGGCGGAACAGCTGGTCTCGCGATCCGGACAGCACGTGGCATCTCCCGTCCGGTGAGTGAGACTGGTTCCCATCCAAGAGCGGCCGAGGGCCGCGGGGAGAAACGAGGTCGGATGATGCGTACGCGTCCGCTGAAGGTGGCGCTGCTGGGCTGTGGAGTGGTCGGCTCAGAGGTCACGCGCATCATCACGACGCAGGGGCAGGACCTCGCGGCCCGGATCGGCGCGCCGATCGAGCTGGCCGGGATCGCGGTGCGCCGCCCCAACCGGGTCCGCGAAGGCGTCCCGGCCGAGCTGCTCACCACGGACGCCACCGCCCTGGTCAAACGCGGCGACCTCGATGTCGTCATCGAGGTCATCGGCGGCATCGAGCCGGTCCGCACCCTCATCACCACCGCTTTCGAGCACGGCGCGTCCGTGGTCTCGGCGAACAAGGCGCTGCTCGCCGCCGACGGCGCGAACCTGCACGCCAAGGCCGTCGAGCACGGCGTCGACCTGTACTACGAGGCCGCCGTCGCCGGAGCGATCCCGCTGATCAGGCCGCTGCGCGAGTCGCTGGCCGGGGACAAGGTCAACCGGGTGCTGGGCATCGTCAACGGCACCACGAACTTCATCCTCGACAAGATGGACTCCAGCGGCGCCGGGTACAGCGAGGCCCTCGACGAGGCGACCGCGCTCGGTTACGCCGAGGCCGACCCGACCGCGGACGTCGAGGGCTTCGACGCGGCGGCGAAGGCCGCGATCCTGGCCGGGATCGCCTTCCACACCCGCGTCACCATGGACGACGTGCACCGCGAGGGCCTGACCGAGGTGACCGCCGCGGACATCGCCTCCGCGCGCAAGATGGGCTGCACCGTCAAGATGCTGGCCATCTGCGAGCGCAGCGCCGACGGCCGCTCGGTCACCGCCCGCGTCCACCCGGCGATGCTGCCGCTCACCCACCCGCTGGCCTCGGTGCGCGAGGCGTACAACGCGGTCTTCGTCGAGGCGGAGGCGGCCGGGCGGCTGATGTTCTACGGTCCTGGTGCGGGCGGTGCACCCACCGCCTCCGCCGTTCTCGGCGACCTGGTGGCCGCCTGCCGCAACAAGCTGGCGGAGACCACCGGCGCCGGCGAGTCCGCGTACACGCAACTGCCGGTGAGCCCGATGGGCGATGTGGTCACCCGCTACCACATCAGCCTGGACGTGGCGGACAAACCGGGCGTCCTCGCACAGGTCGCCACGGTGTTCGCCGAGCACGACGTGTCGATCGACACCGTGCGCCAGCAGGGCAAGGACGGTGAGGCGTCGCTCGTCGTCGTCACCCACCGCGCGCCGGACGCCGCGCTCTCGGCGACCGTGTCCAGCCTGCGGAAACTCGACACCGTACGCGGCGTCGCCAGCATCATGCGTGTGGAAGGGGAGTAGACCCGCTATGAACGGAACCATCGACCAGCCCCGAATGTCCGGCACCCACCAGTGGCGCGGCATCATCGAGGAGTACCGCGACCGGCTGCCGGTCGCCCCGGACTCCCCGGTGGTCACGCTGCTGGAGGGTGGCACTCCGCTGGTCCCGGCGCAGCTGCTGTCCGAGCGGACCGGCTGTGACGTCTACCTGAAGGTCGAGGGCGCCAACCCGACCGGGTCGTTCAAGGACCGCGGCATGACGATGGCCATCTCGAAGGCCAAGGAGGCGGGCGCCCAGGCCGTCATCTGCGCCTCGACCGGCAACACCTCGGCGTCGGCGGCGGCCTACGCCGTACGCGCCGGGATGGTCTGCGCGGTGCTGGTGCCGCAGGGCAAGATCGCGCTGGGCAAGATGGGGCAGGCGCTGGTGCACGGCAGCCGCATCCTCCAGGTCGACGGCAACTTCGACGACTGCCTCGACCTCGCGCGCGGCCTGAGCGAGAAGTACCCGGTGGCGCTGGTCAATTCGGTCAATCCGGCGCGGATCGAGGGCCAGAAGACGGCCGCCTTCGAGATCGTGGACGCGCTCGGCGACGCGCCCGACATCCATGTGCTCCCGGTGGGCAACGCGGGCAACATCACGGCCTACTGGAAGGGCTATCGCGAGTACGCCGCCGACGGTGTCGCCACCCGGCGGCCGCGGATGTGGGGCTTCCAGGCGTCCGGCTCTGCGCCGATCGTCAACGGCGCGCCGGTCCGTCAGCCGCAGACGATCGCCACCGCGATCCGGATCGGCAACCCGGCGTCCTGGCAGCAGGCCGAGGAGGCGCGGGACGACTCCGGCGGCCTCATCGAAGCGGTGACCGACCGTCAGATCCTGTCCGCCTACCGGCTGCTGGCCGCCAAGGAGGGCGTCTTCGTGGAGCCCGCCTCCGCCGCGTCGGTCGCCGGGCTGCTCAAGGCGGCCGAGGAGGGGCGGGTCGACCCCGGTCAGCGGATCGTCTGCACCGTCACCGGCAACGGCCTCAAGGACCCCGACTGGGCCGTCGCGGGAGCCCCGCAGCCGGTCACCGTACCGGTGGACGCCGACACCGCCGCCCGGAGCCTGGGTCTGGTCTGACCTGACCCGATCCCCCTGGTCAGAGGTGGGGGCGCACACACCGCGAGCGACACGCATCCTGCGCGGTGTGTGCGCCCTATGTCGCAGGAGAACCTTCCTTCGATAGGCTTACCTCAGTGGCACCGCGGTGCGCTCATCCATGAGTTCCGCAGTGTGCTCGGCATCCCGGGGATGCCAAACCGCCACTCCCGCTCAGCCGCGTCGGCAACGAAGCCGCGCCCGCAGGGCGAACCGCACAAGGAGATTCGTCGAACGATGGCCGGTCCCGCGTTCCGCGCTGCCGCAGTACGAGTGCGCGTCCCCGCGACCAGCGCCAATCTGGGCCCCGGTTTCGACGCCTTCGGCCTGGCGCTGGGGCTGTACGACGACGTGGTGGTCCGCGTCGCCGACTCCGGGCTGCACATCGACATCGCGGGCGAAGGCGCCGACACGCTGGCCCGGGACGAGAAACACCTGGTCGTACGCTCGCTGCGGACCGCCTTCGACCTGCTGGGCGGGCAGCCGCGCGGCCTCGAGGTGGTGTGCGCCAACCGCATCCCGCACGGCCGCGGCCTCGGCTCCTCCTCCGCCGCCATCTGCGCGGGCATCATCGCCGCCCGCGCGGTGACGATAGGCGGCCCGGCGGTGCTGGACGACACCGCGCTGCTGGAACTGGCCACCGAGATCGAGGGCCACCCCGACAACGTCGCCGCCTGTCTGCTCGGCGGCTTCACCCTGGCCTGGACCGAGGGCGGCGCCGCCCGCGCCATCCGGCTGGACCCGGCGCGCTCGCTGGCGCCCGTGGTGTTCGTGCCCGGCACCCCGGTGCTCACCGAGACCGCCCGCGGGCTGCTGCCGCGTACCGTCCCGCATGTGGACGCCGCGGCCAACGCGGGCCGGGCCGCACTGCTCGTGGAGGCGCTCACCCGCCGTCCCGACCTGCTGCTGCCCGCCACCGAGGACCGGCTGCACCAGGACTACCGGGCGCCCGCCATGCCCGAAAGCGTGGCGCTGGTGAACCGCCTGCGCTCCGACGGCGTCCCTGCAGTCATCTCCGGTGCGGGGCCGACGGTTCTGGCCCTCACGGAGGAAGGCGCCGCCGACAAGGTCTCCCGGCTGGCGGGCGAGGGCTGGGCCGCCCACCGCCTGGTGCTGGACACGGCCGGGGCCAGTGTGCTGCCGCTCGCCGGGGGGCAGTGACACGATTGCCGGGCATTGAGAGGGGGAATGTTTGTTGGATCCGGTAGTGTTAACCTCAAGCCTGCATTCGACGCCCATTGGGTGTCATGCACTGTGTCCCTTCCGTGGGACCGCTTATCTTCCGGGAGCCTCCCACACCGCATAGGCCATCAGCCTGCGCAGTGTCGAGCCCGCTCCGGAGTCGGTACGAGTTCTCACCGTACCGAGACCAGATATGTATTTCTGCCGCCATCAGGCGGACCACCGCCCCGGTTCACCAGCGGAAACGCCCAGAACCGGACAGCACGACCGGTCGCCGAGCCAGACAGGCCGACGTCCGCTCCAGGGAAGGACCCTTCGTGAGCGACACCACCGATCTGATGGGCGTGCGCGCAGACAACTCTGTTGCCGCGTCCGACGCCGACGCGCCTGCTGGCGGTGCTGCCACGGCCAGTACCTCACGGCGACGCCGGTCCGGGACCGGCCTGGACGGCATGGTCCTGGCCGAGTTGCAGCAGCTGGCCTCCGGCCTCGGTATCAAGGGCACCGCGCGGATGCGCAAGAGCCAGTTGATCGAGACCATCAAGGAGAAGCAGGCCGGCGGCGGGACCACCGCACCGCAGGCCGCCGGCGCCGCCGCCGACGCGCCCGCCGAGAAGCCCAAGCGCCGTGCGACCTCCCGGGCCCGCCTCGCGGAGGCCGGTGCCGAAGCGGAGAGCGAGGCTCCGGCCGCCGCCGCGAAGGCGACCGCCCCGTCGGAGCCCCAGCAGATCGAGATTCCCGGCCAGCCCGCCGGCGAGCAGGCCAAGGCCGCTCCCGCCACCCGGGGCGCCCGGGCCGGCCGCGCGGCCGAGGCCGCAGCCGACACCGCCGAGGGCAAGGCCGAGACCCGTACCGACGCCAAGGGCGACGGCCGGCAGCAGCAGGCCGGCGAGGACCGCCAGCGCGGCCAGCGCGGCGACCGCCGCGAGCGGCAGCGCGACCGCCGCAACCGCGAGGACGGCGGCGGCGAGGGCGGCGGCCAGCGTGACGGCGGCAACCGCCAGAACCGCGACCGCGGCAACCAGCAGGGCGGCGGTCAGGGCCAGCAGCAGGGCGGCGGCCAGGGCGCCGGAAGCCAGCAGGACGACGACGAGTTCGGCGACGGCCGCGGCCGGCGCCGCGGGCGCTACCGCGACCGCCGCGGGCGGGGCAACCGCCGCGACGAGTTCGCGGGCGCCGGCGAGGTCCAGGTCTCCGACGACGACGTCCTGATCCCCGTCGCGGGCATCCTCGACATCCTCGACAACTACGCGTTCATCCGTACCTCCGGCTACCTCCCGGGGCCGAACGACGTCTACGTCTCGCTCGCCCAGGTCCGTAAGAACGGCCTGCGCAAGGGTGACCACGTCACCGGCGCCGTGCGGCAGCCCAAGGACGGCGAGCGGCGCGAGAAGTTCAACGCGCTGGTGCGGCTGGACTCCGCGAACGGCATGGGGGCCGACTCCGGCCGCGGCCGCCCGGAGTTCAACAAGCTCACCCCGCTGTACCCGCAGGACCGGCTCCGCCTGGAGACCGACCCGGGCGTGCTGACCACCCGGATCATCGACCTGGTGGCGCCGATCGGCAAGGGCCAGCGTGGTCTGATCGTCTCGCCGCCGAAGGCCGGTAAGACGATGATCATGCAGTCGATCGCCAACGCGATCACCACGAACAACCCCGAGTGCCACCTGATGGTCGTCCTGGTCGACGAGCGTCCGGAAGAGGTCACCGACATGCAGCGGTCGGTCAAGGGCGAGGTCATCTCCTCGACCTTCGACCGTCCCGCCGAGGACCACACCACCGTCGCGGAACTCGCCATCGAGCGCGCCAAGCGGCTGGTGGAGCTGGGCCACGACGTCGTGGTGCTGCTGGACTCCATCACCCGCCTGGGCCGCGCGTACAACCTCGCGGCGCCCGCCTCCGGCCGCATCCTGTCCGGTGGTGTCGACTCGACCGCGCTCTACCCGCCGAAGCGCTTCTTCGGTGCGGCGCGCAACATCGAGGACGGCGGCTCGCTGACCATCCTGGCCACCGCGCTGGTCGAGACCGGCTCGCGGATGGACGAGGTGATCTTCGAGGAGTTCAAGGGCACCGGCAACATGGAGCTCAAGCTCGACCGCAAGCTCGCCGACAAGCGGATCTTCCCCGCGGTGGACGTCGACCCGTCCGGTACCCGCAAGGAGGAGATCCTGCTCGACCGCGACGAGCTGGCGATCGTCTGGAAGCTCCGCCGGGTGCTGCACGCGCTGGACTCGCAGCAGGCGATCGAGCTGCTGCTGGACAAGATGAAGCAGACCAAGTCCAACGCCGAGTTCCTCATGCAGATCGCGAAGACGACCCCCGGTCAGAACAACGACTGACCGTCGCTCTTAGCGCAATTCGGCCCCGTTCGCCGGTTTATCCGGCGGGCGGGGCCGTTTTCTTTGCCCAAAGATATGGCGCTGGAAACCTGTGAGTCAGCTAGGGCCGGGCCCCGTAGTCATATGATCGGGCAATCGCAGGTGGGGGGGACCATCTTCGAACCCCTGACCAGGGCGGCGATGACGCCTGCCCGGCGCCTGTCGACGCTCAGACGGCCGAGGTTCGATCCCTGGTTCGGCTCGCTCCTGTGTGCATCTTCCGTGCCGTCGCTGCCCGTTCGAGCCGGCGGCACTCCCTACGACAGGAGTTCTGAGTGTTCTCTGCCCACGAGGGCCGGGGGCGCAGACGGCGTCGCCGTCTCACGATCCCCGTGGCCGTGGTCGCCACTGGCGCAGGCGTGGCGAGCGCCGTGCTGCTGATGTCCCCGGCGCACGCCGGAAACACCTCGCAGCCGCCCGCCTTCCACACGGCCGCACAACCGTCCGCACCGGCCGCGTCGGTGCTGACCTTCCGCGTCTCGGGCGCACTGACGGCGGACAAGAACCCGTCGCGTACGACGCTGTCCGCCAGCCCGCAGGGGACGGCGCACACCGTCGACCCGAAGATCATCGGTGGCACGACCACAACGATCTCCGCGGCGCCGTGGATGGCCCAGCTCTGGTACTTCGACGACCGGAACACGGCCACCACCACGGACGACATCGGCTTCTTCTGCGGCGGCACCGTGGTGTCCCCGACGAAGATCCTCACGGCCTCGCACTGCGTCAAGGGCTACGACTGGTTCAACCACGGCACCGTCATCACCGGGACCGACCAGCTCCCCACCCAGGCCACCGGCCAGCCCGTGGACTACCACGGCGGCACCCCGCAGGGCGTCGCCCGCCAGTGGAACCACCCGTCGTACAACGCCGACACGATCGACAACGACGTGGCCGTGCTGACGCTGGACATCCCGGTGACCGCCAAGCCGCTGCCGATCACCTCGTCGACGGACAGCGCATCGTACGTGGCCGGTACGACGGCGACCGTCTACGGCTGGGGGCGTACCACCTCCACCACCGACGACATCTCGCAGACGCTGAAGAAGGCGTCGCTGCCGATCAACTCCAACTCCACCTGCACCACGGAGTTCGGATCCGGCTTCATCGCGGGCCACATGGTCTGCGCGGGCACCCCGGCCACCGGCTCCGACGCGGGCACCATCACCGCCTGCAACGGCGACTCGGGCGGTCCGCTGGTCGTCAATGGCAAGATCATCGGCGTGGTCTCCTGGGGCGTCCAGGACTGCGTGGAGAAGGGCGCCTACAGCGTCTTCAGCCGCACCAGCACCTACGCGGGGGCGATCGACCCGCGGCTGGACGACGCCAACATGACCGGTGACGACAAGGCCGACCTGTTCGCCAGGACCCCGGCCGGCGCGGCGTACGAGTACCGGTCCACCGGTACGGCGCTGGCCGCGCGCGAGTCGCTCGGCGACTTCAGCGGGCTCAACCTGGTCCGGCAGAACGACCTGAACCTGGACGGCCTCGACGACCTCGTCGTGCGCACCACCGGCGGTCAGCTGTACTGGCTGAGCGGCGACGGCAGCCAGCCGGTCCTGGTCGGCGGCGGCTGGAACGTGATGAGTTCGATCGTCACCCCCGGTGACATCACCGGTGACGGCCTGCCCGACCTGGTCGGCACCGACACCAGCGGCGCTTCGTGGACCTACCCCGGCAACGGCAAGGGCACCTTCGGCACCCGCGTCAAGATAGGCACCGGCTGGAACACCTACAGCGGCCAGATCTACGGCAAGGGCGACCTCTCCGGCGACGGCAGGCCCGACCTGGTGGCCCGGGACTCCGCAGGCTCCCTGTGGCTCTACAAGGGCACCGGCTCGGCCTCCGCCCCCTGGGCGCCCCGCACCCGGATCGGCGGCGGCTGGTCGTACAACGCGTACGCGGCCATCGGCGACATGACCGGTGACGGCCACGCCGACCTGCTCGCCCGGGACTCCGCGGGCACCCTGTGGCTCTACAAGGGCACCGGGTCCGCCTCGGCCCCCTACGCCGCCCGCGTCAAGATCGGCGGCGGCTGGCAGATCTACAACATCCTCGGCTGACCGGGAGGCTCGGCTGATCCGGGGCATTCTCCCGGACGGCTGAGACTCCCGCCACACCAAAGATGCGGCGAAAAAACGCCCGCGTATCCCCTGACCTGGGGATACGCGGGCGTCCGCGTTTTCCCCCGGATGCCGGAACGGCCGATCCGAGCGCACGATGGAAGCTCCGAACGGATTCGGACGCATGTGCCGGACCTGATCAGCGCCGCTGGGGGTAGCCGAAGAGAAGACCTGAACCCGGACAGGAAGCCGAGGGGCCGCATGTCGGACGACGAGCCGCGGGCGGGCGCGAGCGCCGCCACGGAGGGCAAGGACAGCAGACGCGAGCAGCGTGACAGACGCCGCCGCGTTCTGCGTATCGTCGCGTGGGTCTCCGCGGGACTGGTGCTGCTGGCGGGCGCGGGGGCCGGGTACCTCTACTTCAAGCTCAACGGCAACATCAAGAGCGTCAACATCGACGCCCAGCTCGGCACCGACCGGCCGCTGGCGCTGGACAACGGGTCCATGGACATCCTGGTGCTCGGCTCCGACTCGCGGTCGGGCAAGAACAGCGAGTACGGGCACGACGGCGGCAACGCCAGGTCGGACACCGCGATGATCGTGCACCTGGACAAGGGGCGCAAAAGCGCCAGCGTGGTGAGCATTCCGCGCGACACCCTGGTGAACCGCCCGGCGTGCGGCACGCCCAAGGGCGGGACGGCGCCCGCCGAGCGGCGGGCCATGTTCAACACCGCGTACGAGGTCGGCGGACCCGCGTGCGCGGTGAAGACGGTGGAGACCATGACCGGGCTGCGCATGGACCACTACATCGAGGTCGACTTCACCGGCTTCAAGAACCTGGTGAACGCGCTGGACGGGGTGCCGGTCACCACCTCGACGGCGATCCACGACACCAAGAGCCATCTGAACCTCGCCGCGGGCACCCACACCCTCAACGGCGAGCAGGCGCTCGGCCTGGTGCGCACCCGGCACGGGGTCGCCGACGGCAGCGACCTCGGCCGAATACAGCTCCAGCAGGCGTTCATGAAGGCGCTGATGGACCGGGTGAGCGGGCTCGGGCTGCTGTCCAGCCCGACGAAGCTCTTCAGCGTCGCCGACACCGCCACCAGCGCCATCACCACCGACTCGGGGCTGGCCTCGGTCACCAAGCTCATGAGCCTGGCGGAGAGCGTGCGCGGCCTGAAGTCGGGCGATGTCCACATGGTGACCCTCCCCGTCCAGTACTCGGTCAGCGACCCGAACCGGGTGGAGCCGATCGACCGGCAGGCCACCATGGTGTGGGCCGCGCTCCGGGCCGACCGGCCGATACCGGCCGCCGCCACCAAGGGCTCGGTGGCCGACGAGGTGGACGCCAGGAAGGTGGTCGGGGCTAGCCCGCGGCCCAGCAACAGCGGCAGTACGACCCCCTCCCCGTCGGCACCGCGCTGACCTGCGGGGATCCCCGGGGAATACTCAGGGCCCACCCCTCGTTTTGGGAGATACGGCCAGTCCTGGCAGACTGGTCCGCTGGCCCCGGTTCACGTACCGCAAACCCGTGGTGCGACCCGGCGCCCTCCCGAACCTAGGAGCATCCTTGAAGCGCGACATCCACCCCGAGTACGTCGAGACCCAGGTCACCTGTACCTGTGGCGCCTCGTTCACCACCCGGAGCACCGACACCAGCGGCCAGATCCGCGCTGAGGTCTGCTCCGCTTGCCACCCGTTCTACACGGGCAAGCAGAAGATCCTCGACACCGGTGGCCGTGTGGCCCGCTTCGAGGCCCGCTTCGGCAAGGCCGCAGGCTCCGCCAAGAAGTAGCGACCAGCAAGCGCCGGTTCCCGGTCGCCCAGTCCTGGGTGACCGGACCGGCGCTTTGTCGTCCCGGGCCAGCCAGGCCAGGCAGCCACTTCACCAGCGAGGGAACCCGAAGATGTTCGAGGCGGTCGAGGATCTGATCGGCGAGCACGCCGACCTCGAAAAGCAGCTTGCCGACCCCGCGGTCCACGCGGACCAGGCCAACGCCCGCAAGCTGAACAAGCGCTACGCGGAGCTGACCCCCATCGTCGGCACCTACCGCTCCTGGCGGCAGACGGGCGACGACATCGAGACCGCCAGGGAACTCGCCGCCGACGACCCGGACTTCGCCGCCGAGGTGAAGGACCTGGAGCGGGAGCGCGAGGAGCTGACCGAACGCCTCCGGCTGCTGCTGGTGCCGCGGGACCCCAACGACGACAAGGACGTCATCCTCGAGGTCAAGGCGGGCGAGGGCGGCGAGGAGTCCGCGCTGTTCGCCGGCGACCTGCTGCGGATGTACCTGCGGTACGCCGAGCGGATCGGCTGGAAGACCGAGATCCTCGACGCCAACGAGTCCGACCTCGGCGGCTACAAGGACGTCCAGGTCGCGGTGAAGGCCAAGGCGTCCCACGAGGCCGGCCAGGGCGTGTGGGCCCGGATGAAGTACGAGGGCGGTGTGCACCGCGTGCAGCGGGTGCCCGCCACCGAGTCGCAGGGCCGTATCCACACCTCCGCGGCCGGTGTGCTGGTCACGCCCGAGGCCGAGGAGGTCGAGGTCGAGATCGGCCCCAACGACCTGCGGATCGACGTCTACCGCTCGTCCGGCCCCGGAGGCCAGTCGGTCAACACCACCGACTCCGCGGTCCGCATCACCCACCTGCCCACCGGGCTGGTGGTGTCCTGCCAGAACGAGAAGAGCCAGCTCCAGAACAAGGAGTCGGCGATGCGCATCCTGCGCTCCCGGCTGCTGGCCGCCGCGCAGGAGGCCGCCGAGCAGGAGGCGTCCGACGCCCGCCGCAGCCAGGTCCGTACCGTGGACCGGTCGGAGCGGATCAGGACGTACAACTTCCCCGAGAACCGCATCTCCGACCACCGGGTCGGGTTCAAGGCGTACAACCTTGACCAGGTGCTGGACGGGGATCTGGACGCCATGATCCAGGCGTGTGTGGACGCCGACTCGGCCGCCAAGCTGGCCGCGGCCGGCGACGGCAGCTGAGAGGGGAGCGGAGTGAACCTGCTGCTCGCCGAGGTCGCCCAGGCGGCCCAGCGACTTGCCGACGCGGGCGTGCCGTCACCGCGCTTCGACGCCGAGGAACTGGCCGCGTACATCCACGGGGTCAAGCGCGGTGAGCTGCACGGCGTCGCCGACGCGGAGTTCGACGCGCGCTACTGGGAGGCGGTCGCCCGCCGCGAGGCCCGCGAACCGCTCCAGCACATCACCGGCCGTGCCTTCTTCCGCTACCTCGAACTCCAGGTGGGACCGGGGGTGTTCGTGCCCCGCCCGGAGACCGAGTCGGTCGTCGGCTGGGCCATAGACGCCGTGCGCGCCATGGATGTCGCCGAGCCGCTGATCGTCGACCTGTGCACCGGCTCCGGCGCCATCGCGCTGGCGCTGGCCCAGGAGGTGCCGCGCTCACGGGTGCACGCCGTGGAGCTGTCCGAGGACGCCCTGGCGTGGGCCCGCAAGAACGTCGAGGGCAGCAAGGTCGACCTGCGGCAGGGCAACGCGCTCACCGCGTTCCCCGACCTCAACGGCCATGTCGACCTGGTCATCTCCAACCCGCCGTACATTCCGCTCACCGAATGGGAGTACGTGGCGCCCGAAGCGCGTGACCACGACCCCGAACTGGCCCTCTTCTCCGGTGAGGACGGACTCGACACCATCCGCGGTATCGAACGCACCGCCCACCGCCTGCTCCGCCCCGGCGGCGTCGTCGTCATCGAGCACGCCGACTCCCAGGGCGGCCAGGTGCCGTGGATCTTCAAGGAGGACGCGGGCTGGGCGGACGCGGCCGACCACCCGGATCTCAACAACCGCCCGCGGTTCACCACTGCGCGCAAGGCGACGCCGTGACGACGCCGGGCGCCCGAGCAACGGCACGCGCCGCCGCGACACCGGCTGCGCGGCATCTTCTGGAGGTCAGCTAATGGCACGGCGATACGACTGCTCCGAAGCAACCGACCGGGCAACCGGCCTGCGCGAGGCCGCCTCGGCGGTCAAGCGCGGCGAACTCGTGGTGCTGCCCACCGACACCGTGTACGGCATCGGCGCGGACGCCTTCGACGCCGAGGCCGTCGGCGACCTGCTGGAGGCCAAGGGCCGCGGCCGCAACATGCCCTCGCCGGTGCTGGTCGGCTCGCCGAACACCCTGCACGGCATCGTCACCGACTTCTCCGAGCAGGCGTGGGAACTCGTCGACGCCTTCTGGCCCGGTGCGCTCACCCTCGTCACCAAGCACCAGCCGTCGCTCAACTGGGACCTCGGCGACGCCCGCGGCACCGTGGCGGTGCGGATGCCGCTGCACCCGGTCGCGATCGAGCTGCTCACCGAGACCGGCCCGATGGCCGTCTCCAGCGCCAACCTCACCGGACACCGGTCGCCGCAGGACTGCGACGCCGCCCAGGAGATGCTGGGCGACTCCGTCGCGGTCTACCTGGACGCCGGACCGACCCCCTCCGCCGTGGCGTCCTCGATCGTCGACGTCACCGGCCGCGTCCCGGTGCTGCTGCGGGCCGGGGCGATCAGCGCGGAGGAGCTGCGCAAGGTGGTACCCGACCTGGAGGAGCGCAGTTGACTGCGCCCGACGGGCGTGGCATACCGGGCCGCACCGGCCTGCCGGGAGTGATCCTCCCCGGACACGGCGGTGACGCCTTCCGCATCCTCCACGTCTGCACCGGCAACGTCTGCCGCTCGCCGATGGCCGAGCGGCTGACCCGCCATGGGCTGGCGCGGCGGCTCGGCGACGGCGCCAACGGCATCGTCGTGGAGTCCGCGGGCACCTGGGGCCACGAGGGCGCGCCGATGGAGGCGCACGCCGCCGCCGTACTGGCCGAACACGGGGCCGACGTGTCCGGGTTCACCGGCCGGGAGCTCCTCGACGACCATGTGATCGACGCCGACCTCGTCCTCACCGCGACCCGCGACCACCGCGCGCAGGTCATCTCCATGGGCCACGACGCGGGCCTGCGCACCTTCACGCTCAAGGAGTTCACCCGGCTGGTCCGGGCCATAGACCCCACCACCCTTCCCGACGGCACCGTCGCCGAGCGGGCCCGCGCCCTGGTCAGGGCCGCGGCGGCGCTGCGCGGCTGGCTGCTGGCGCCCAGCCTGGAGGCCGACGAGGTGCACGACCCGTACGGCGCCCCCATCGGGTACTTCCGCAGCATCGGCGACGAGATCCACACCGCGATCGACCCGGTGGTGACCGCGCTCACCGGGATCCCCGCCGCCGTCTGACCCTTCCGCCGCCGCTGGCCGGGCGGTCCGCGGTTCCCGCCCCTACAGTGGAAGCGAGATCTCCACGCCCCGCCGGGAGCCCCGCCATGCCGGTCGCCGGAAGAAGCGCTGCCGTCGCAGCCGCAGACGCGCACCACACATTCGTCGCGGCCGCCCGTGTGCAGGCCGCCGCCGAGGACCCCGCGCAGCCGGCCGAGGCCCCGGCCGACCCCGTATCCGCCACCTGGGCACCGGACTTCGGCGCGCTGCGCCGCGAGGACCCGGAGCTGGCCGGGGTGATCCTCGCCGAGATCGACCGGCAGAGCAGCCGCCTGCAGCTCATGGCGGGGGAGAACTTCACCTCGCGCGCGGTGCTCGCCGCGCTCGGCTCACCGCTGGCCAACAAGTACGCCGAGGGCTACCCGGGCCACCGCCACCACGCCGGGTGCGAGCTGGTCGACCTCGCCGAGCGGCTCGCCGTCGAACGCGCCACCGGGCTGTTCGGCGCCGAACACGCCAATGTGCAGCCGTACTCGGGCTCCTCCGCGGTGCTCGCCGCCTACGCCGCGCTGCTCGTCCCGGGCGACACGGTGCTCGCCACCGCGCTGCCGCACGGCGGGCATCTCACCCACGGCTCCCGGTCGAACTTCTCCGGCCGCTGGTTCCACTTCGTCGGCTACGGGGTGCGCCGTGACACCGGTCTCATCGACTACGACCAGGTCCGCGACCTGGCCCGCGAGCACCGCCCCAAGGCGATCGTCTGCGGTGACATCGCCCACCCCCGGCACCTGGACTACGCCGCCTTCCGGGAGATCGCCGACGAGGTCGACGCCTATCTGATCGCCGACGCCGCGCACACCCTCGGCCTGGTGGCGGGCGGTGCGGCGCCCAGCCCCGTGCCGTACGCGGATGTGGTGTGCGCCACCACCCACAAGACGCTGCGGGGACCGCGCGGCGGGCTGATCCTGTGCGGCGAGCACTTGGCGGAGCGCGTCGACCGGGCGGTCTTCCCGTTCTCGCAGGGCGGCCCGCACATGCACGCGGTGGCCGCCAAGGCCGCGGCCTTCGCGGAGGCCGCCACCCCGGCCTTCGCCGCCTACGCCCACCAGGTCGTCGGCAACGCGGCCCGGCTGGCCGCCGCACTGGCCACCGAGGGTGTCGACGTCCTCACCGGCGGTACCGACACCCATATGATCACCGCGGACGTCTCGCCGCTGGGCGTCACGGGTCTGCGGGCCCGCGGCCGGTGCGCGGCCGCCGGGATCGTCGTCGACAAGTACGCCCTGCCGTACGACCCCCAGCCCGCCGAGGAGTGCTCGGGGCTGCGGCTGGGCACCGCGGCGGTCACCACCCAGGGCATGGGGGAGACGCAGATGTCGCAGGTCGCGGCGCTGCTCGGGCGGGCGCTGCGCGAGGAACGCGGCACCGCGGCGCTCGTCGGCGAGCTGGTGCGCGGCTTCCCGCCGTACCCGCGGCAGCCCGCCGGATAACCCCGACACCTTCCCCTCCCGGCGGCTGTGCAACCGCGAACGCTCCCTGTGAGTCTTGAGAGGTGTTCGCCGTCTCGGCCCGGCCACCACTAGGGTGTGACGCTGTGAGGATCCCCCGGACGTGTGCGCAGCGGTGCTACGCCCCCGAATGTGTCGGAGGCCGCTCGTGCGCGAGTATCTGCTGACCCTGTGCGTCGCCGCTGCCGTCACGTACCTGCTGACCGGCCCGGTGCGGAAGTTCGCCATCGCCGCGGGGGCCATGCCGCCGATCCGGGACCGCGACGTGCACCGCGAGCCGACTCCGCGGCTCGGCGGTATCGCCATGTTCGGCGGACTGTGCGCGGGCCTGCTGGTCGCCGCGCACCTGAGCAACATCGGGGACGTCTTCTCGCAGTCCAACGAGCCCCGGGCGCTGCTGTCCGGCGCCGGCCTGATCTGGCTGCTCGGCGTACTGGACGACAAGTGGGGCGTCGACGCGCTGGTCAAGCTCGGCGTGCAGATGATCGCCGCGGGCGTGATGGTCATGCAGGGCCTCACCATCTTGTGGCTGCCGGTGCCCGGCGTCGGCCCGGTCGCCCTCACCCCGATCCAGTCGACGCTGCTGACCGTCGCGCTGGTCGTCATCACCATCAACGCGGTCAACTTCGTGGACGGCCTGGACGGCCTCGCCGCCGGTGTGGTCTGCATCGCGGCCATCGCGTTCTTCATGTACGCCTACCGCATGTGGTACGGCTACGGCGTCGAAGCGGCCGCACCCGCCACGCTGTTCAGCGCGATCCTCATCGGGATGTGCCTGGGCTTCCTGCCGCACAACCTGCACCCGGCGCGGATCTTCATGGGCGACTCGGGCTCGATGCTCATCGGCCTGGTGCTCGCCTCGTCCGCGATCTCCATCACCGGGCAGGTCGACCCGGACGCGATCACCGACTTCACCGGATCCACCCGCGAGACCGTGCACTTCATGGTGCCGGTCTACATGCCGCTGCTGCTGCCGCTGACCATGATCGCCCTCCCCGCCGCCGACCTGGTGCTCGCCGTGGTCCGCAGGACCTGGAAGGGACAGTCGCCGTTCGCCGCCGACCGCGGCCATCTGCACCACCGGCTGCTGGAGATCGGGCACTCGCACAGCCGGGCGGTGCTGATCATGTACTTCTGGTCGGCGCTGTTCGCCTTCGCCGCCGTCGCGTTCTCCGTCAACTCCTCCAGCCTGTGGATCGTGCTGGTGATCGTCTCGCTCAGCGCGCTCGGCCTCGTCGTGCTGCTGCTGCCGCGGTTCCGGCCGCGGGCGCCGCGCTGGGCCGAGTCGTTCGTGCCGCCGCGGTACCGGCGCCGCCGCCGTCGGCTGGCCGCCGCCGCTGCCGCGGCCGAGCGGGAGATGCGTTCCGCGGACCGGCCCGCGCTGCACGGATCGACGGCGATCGGCGACCGTGCGCGACTGCCCGAACGCCGTCCCGTCGACAGCCGCCGCTGACGAACTCCTGCAAACCGGACGGCGTGTCGTCTGCACACTCGTGTGACAGGCAGCACACTCGCATGGTAAAGGCCGCATCAAATACTTTGTGATACCGTTCACGAAGACAGAGGAAACGCCGAAAGACCAAGGAGAGCGGTCTTCCGGCGCGAGGTCACACCCTCGGTCTCTGACTACGCTCGTCTCCGACGACATCCGCTTTGCCCCAACTCCCGCCGGAGGAGCCGTCCCTATGCAGCCCAACGACGCCCGAATCCTCAGGGGTGCCGCGATCGTCGCCGCCCCCGTAGGAGTTGTCGCAACCGTTGTCAGTGCCCTCGTCGCAGGCGAAAAGGGCCTGATCGGTGGCCTGGTGGCCGTAGCCGTGGTGGCGGTCTTCTTCGGTCTCGGGTCCTACGCGCTGATGCGCATCACCGAGGACAAGCCCCAAGTGGCCATGGCCGCCGGGATGCTGGTCTACGCGGTGCAGATCCTGATGATCGGCGTGTTCATCGTCGCGTTCAACAACACCACCGCCTTCAACGCCCGTGCGTTCGGTCTCACCCTGCTGGTGACCGCGCTGTCGTGGGTCGGCGGGCAGGTCAAGCAGAGCCTCACCGCGCGGATGCTGTACGTGGACCCGGTTCCCTCCGTCCCTCCGGCCGAATGATGTGCGCTGCCAAGGGGCGGGTAAAGAGGCAGCAATTCCATCTGCTATCGTCCGGAATCGCATCTGGACGTGGAGGCCCCTCGTGTATGAGGAAGGTGCTGCCCCCGCGCCCATCGGTGTACTCGGATCCAGGGCCGCGGACGCGGCACGGAGCACGGGTTCCCGGTCTTCGATGCGGGCTCCCAGCGGACAGTGGTGACTTCGCCACGCCTCGTCCGCAGTGCCGACCAGCGGCCCCACCAGCCGCGCTGACACACAAGGTTGCCGTTACTTATGCGTCACGACGAAGGAGTCACGGGTGAGTGCCCACACGCTGCTCGCTGAGGCTGGATGCCACATCCAGCACGACTGCGCATTCCCCGCTCCGGGCCTCAACTCGTTCGACTTCAAGCCGATCTTCAGCATCGGCAGTTTCGACTTCACCAAGCCGATGTTGCTGGCGCTCATCTGCATGCTGCTGGTGGTGGGCTTCTTCTGGGCGGCGTTCAGCAAGCCCAAGCTCGTCCCCACCAAGCTGCAGCTCGTCGGTGAGATCGGCTACACGTTCGTGGCCCGCAGCATCGCCCGCGAGGTGATCGGCAAGAAGGGCGACAAGTTCGTCCCCTTCCTCACGTCGATCTTCTTCTTCGTGTGGATCATGAACGTGATGTCGGTCATCCCGCTCGCGCAGTTCCCGGCCACCTCGCGCTTCGCGTACCCGGTCGGACTCGCCGCGCTGGTCTACATCACGTACATGTACCTCACGTTCAAGACGCACGGTTTCCGCGGCGGCATGAAGAACCTGACCTGGATCGACGGTCTGCCCAAGCCGCTGGTGCCGCTGATCGTCGTTCTCGAGTTCTTCTCGAACGTGATCCTGCGCCCCTTCACCCTCGCGGTGCGGCTCTGGGCGAACATGTTCGCCGGGCACCTGCTGATCGTCATGTTCAGCATCGCGAGCTGGTACCTGCTGACCCCGTCGTTCCTCAGCGCGGTGGCCGGCGGATCCTTCGTGCTGACGATCGCCATGACCACCCTGGAAGTGCTGGTCCAGTTCCTCCAGGCGTACATCTTCACGCTGCTCGCCTCGATCTACATCCAGGGAGCGCTGGAAGAGGGTCACTGACCCGCCGCCGCCCCACCCGTACACCTCCCCCATCAGGCTTCCGCTGGGACCCCCCAACGGACCGCATCACACAGGAAGACAGGGAAATGTCTGCCGAGCTCGTTAACCTCGCCGCCACCACCACCGTTGCGGGCCGTCTTGGCGCCATTGCCTACGGTCTCGCCGCCATCGGCCCCGGCGTGGGTATCGGTCTGGTCTTCGGCCACTCCATCGAGGCCATGGCGCGTCAGCCCGAAGCCATGCCGATCATCCGCACCAACATGTTCCTCGGCTTCGCCCTTTGTGAGGTGCTCGCGCTCCTCGGCCTGGTCGTGCCGTTCATCTTCAAGGCCTGACCAGCACGGCCGGTAGCCACACTCGAAGAAAGGTTCAGACATGATGCTCTTCCTTGCGGAGGAGGGGGCGCAGAACCCGCTCATCCCCGACACCGCGGAACTGATTGTCGGCCTGCTCTGCTTCTTCATCGTCTTCGGCTTCCTCGGAAAGAAGCTCCTGCCGAACATCCAGAAGACCCTGGAGGAGCGGCACGACGCCATCGAGGGTGGCCTGGAGAGGGCGGCGGAAGCTCAGGCCGAAGCCACCCGGACGCTTGAGGAGTACAAGGCCCAGCTCGCCGAGGCGCGTCACGAGGCCGCCCGGATCACCGAGCAGGCCCGCGAGCAGGGTGCGGTGATCATCAAGGAGATGCGCGAGGAGGGCCAGCGTCAGCGCGAGGCCATCATCGCCGCCGGTCACGCGCAGATCGAGGCCGACCGCCGTCAGGTGACGGTCACCCTGCGCCAGGAGGTCGGCCGCATCGCCACCGACCTGGCGGGCAAGCTCGTCGGCGAGTCCCTCGAGGACAACGCCCGGCAGAGCCGCACCATCGACCGCTTCCTCGACGGCCTCGACGAGTCCGCCGCGACCGCCGAGGCGGCCCGGTGAACGGCGCAAGCCGCGAAGCACTGGCCGCAGCCCGTGAGCGACTCGACGCGCTGACCGACAACACGTCGGTCGACGCGGTGAAGCTCGGCGCGGAGCTGGCCTCCGTCACGGCGCTCCTCGACCGCGAGGGCACGCTGCGACGGGCCGTGACCGACCCGGCGAAGACCGGCGAGGCCAAGGCCGGACTGGTGACGGGACTGCTCGGCAGCCAGCTCGGCGGCGACAGCCTCGACCTGATCACCGGCATGGTCCGGTCCCGCTGGTCGCAGTCGCGCGACCTGGTGGACGCCCTGGAGGAGCTGGCCGACAGCGCCGACCTGATCGCCGCCCAGCGCGACGGCGGTCTGGACGACGTCGAGGACGAGCTGTTCCGCTTCGGCCGGATCGCGGAGAGCAGCAGCGAGCTGCGCGCCGCGCTCAGGGACCGCGTCGCCAGCGGCGAGGCCAAGGCCGGACTGCTGCACACGCTGCTCGGCGGGCGCGCCAATCCGGTCACGGAACGGCTGGTCACCCGGCTGGTCACCGCGCCGCGAGGACGTAGCCTGGAGAACGGGATCGAGTCCCTGTCCAAGCTGGCCGCCGCGCGCCGCGACCGCATGGTCGCGGAAGTGGTGTCGGCGACTCCGCTCAGTGACCAGCAGAAGGAGCGCCTCGGCGCTGCGCTGGCCAAGATCTACGGTCGTCGTGTGCACCTCAACCTGGACGTGGACCCCGCCATCCTCGGCGGTGTCCGGGTACGCGTCGGCGACGAGGTCATCAACGGCTCGATCGCGGACCGTCTCGACGAGGCGGCACGGCGGATGGCCGGCTGACGGCGTCAGCAACCACCAACTCAACAAGCACTGACGGCCCGAGTTGGGCCGACGAGTGACCTGGGGGCCCGCAGCGGGAGCTGCAACGGGCCACAGCCCCAGACCCCCAAGAAGACTTCGGGCCCAACAAGGAGAGCAGGGAACCCAGATGGCGGAGCTTACGATCCGGCCGGAGGAGATCCGGGACGCGCTGGAGACCTTTGTCCAGTCGTACAAGCCGGACGCCGCCTCGCGCGAGGAGGTCGGCACGGTCAGCGTTGCCGGAGACGGCATCGCGAAGGTCGAGGGCCTGCCCTCGGCCATGGCGAACGAGCTGCTGAGGTTCGAGGACGGCACCCTGGGTCTCGCCCTCAACCTTGAGGAGCGCGAGATCGGTGCGATCATCCTCGGCGAGTTCAGCGGCATCGAGGAGGGCCAGCCGGTGCAGCGCACCGGTGAGGTGCTCTCCGTCGCGGTCGGCGAGGGCTACCTGGGCCGGGTCGTCGACCCGCTCGGCCAGCCGATCGACGGCCTCGGCGAGATCGAGACCGACGGCCGCCGCGCCCTTGAGCTGCAGGCCCCCACGGTCATGCAGCGCAAGTCGGTGCACGAGCCGATGCAGACCGGCCTGAAGGCCGTCGACGCGATGACCCCGATCGGCCGCGGTCAGCGCCAGCTCATCATCGGCGACCGCCAGACCGGCAAGAGCGCGCTGGCGATCGACACGATCATCAACCAGCGTGACAACTGGCGCTCGGGCGACCCGAAGAAGCAGGTCCGCTGCATCTACGTCGCCATCGGCCAGAAGGGCTCCACCATCGCGGGCGTACGCGCCTCGCTGGAGGAGGCCGGCGCGCTGGAGTACACGACCATCGTCGCCGCCCCGGCGTCCGACCCGGCCGGCTTCAAGTACCTGGCGCCGTACACCGGCTCGGCCATCGGCCAGCACTGGATGTACCAGGGCAAGCACGTCCTGATCGTCTTCGACGACCTGAGCAAGCAGGCCGACGCCTACCGCGCGGTCTCCCTGCTGCTGCGCCGCCCGCCGGGCCGCGAGGCGTACCCCGGTGACGTCTTCTACCTGCACTCCCGTCTGCTGGAGCGCTGCGCGAAGCTCTCCGACGACCTGGGCGCCGGTTCGATGACGGGTCTGCCGATCGTCGAGACCAAGGCGAACGACGTGTCGGCGTTCATCCCGACCAACGTCATCTCCATCACCGACGGCCAGTGCTTCCTGGAGTCGGACCTCTTCAACGCCGGTCAGCGCCCCGCGCTGAACGTCGGTATCTCGGTCTCCCGAGTCGGTGGCTCGGCGCAGATCAAGGCCATGAAGGGTGTCGCCGGACGGCTCCGCGTGGACCTCGCCCAGTTCCGCGAGCTGGAGGCGTTCGCCGCCTTCGGTTCCGACCTGGACGCGGCCTCCAAGGCGCAGCTCGAGCGCGGCCAGCGCATGGTCGAGCTGCTCAAGCAGGGCCAGTACGCGCCGTACGCGATCGAGGACCAGGTCGTCTCCATCTGGGCCGGCACCACCGGCAAGCTGGACGACGTACCCGTCGAGGACGTGCGCCGCTTCGAGCGCGAGCTGCTCGACTACCTGCACCGCCAGCACAAGTCGCTGCTCACCGCGATCGTCGAGACCGGCAAGCTGCCGGACGAGACCGTCGAGGTGCTCACCGACGCCGTGGCCGCCTTCAAGAAGCAGTTCGAGACGTCCTCGGGCGCGCTGCTGGTCGAGGGCTGATCGCATGGGTGCTCAGATTCGGGTTTACAAGCGCCGGATCAAGACCATCACCGCCACCAAGAAGATCACCAAGGCGATGGAGATGATCGCCGCCTCGCGCATCGTCAAGGCACAGCGCCAGGTGGCAGCGTCCTCCCCGTACGCCAACGAACTGACCCGTGCGGTGACGGCGGTGGCGACCGGCTCCAACGCCAAGCACGCCCTGACCACCGAGGCCGACAACCCGACCCGCGCCGCGGTCCTGCTCATCACGAGCGACCGCGGTCTCGCGGGCGGCTACTCGTCCAACGCGATCAAGGCGGCGGACCGGCTCACCGAGCGGCTGCGCGCGGAGGGCAAGGAGGTCGACAGCTACCTGGTCGGCCGCAAGTCCGTCGCGTACTACCGCTTCCGTGAGCGCGCGGTCACCGGTTCGTGGACCGGTTTCAGCGACAGCCCCAGCTACGGCGACGCCAAGGAGGTCGCTGCCCCGCTCATCGAGGCGGTGCAGCGGGAGACCGCCGAGGGCGGCGTGGACGAGCTGCACATCGTCTTCACCGAGTTCAAGTCGATGATGACGCAGGTGCCGGTCGACAGCAGGCTGCTGCCGCTGACCCTGGACGCCTCGGACCAGTCCGGGGAGCCCGAGGCCAAGACCGAGGCGCGTCCGCTGTTCGAGTTCGAGCCTTCCGCGGAGGGCGTGCTCGACGCGCTCCTCCCGCGGTACGTCGAGAGCCGTATCTACAACGCCATGCTGCAGGCCGCCGCCTCCGAGCACGCGGCCCGCCGCCGGGCGATGAAGTCGGCCACCGACAACGCGGAAGACCTCATCAAGTCGCTCACGCGGCTTGCCAATGCGGCCCGACAGGCCGACATCACCCAGGAAATCAGCGAGATCGTCGGCGGCTCCAGCGCCCTGGCCGACGCGAACGCGGGGAGTGACTGACCACTATGACCACCACTGTTGAAACCACCACCGCCACCGGGCGTGTGGCCAGGGTCATCGGCCCGGTCGTCGACGTGGAGTTCCCCGTCGACGCCATGCCGGAGATCTACAACGCGCTGCACGTCGACGTCGCCGACCCGACCCAGGAGGGGCAGACCAAGACGCTGACCCTCGAGGTCGCGCAGCACCTCGGTGACGGCATCGTCCGTGCCATCTCCATGCAGCCCACCGACGGTCTGGTCCGCCAGTCCCCGGTCACCGACACCGGCAAGGGCATCACCGTGCCCGTCGGCGATGTCACCAAGGGCCGCGTGTTCAACACCCTCGGCCAGATCCTCAACGAGCCGGAGGCCGAGTCCGAGGTCACCGACCGCTGGGCGATCCACCGCAAGGCCCCGGCCTTCGACCAGCTCGAGTCCAAGACCGAGATGTTCGAGACCGGCCTGAAGGTCGTCGACCTGCTGACCCCGTACGTCAAGGGCGGCAAGATCGGTCTGTTCGGCGGCGCGGGTGTCGGCAAGACCGTCCTCATCCAGGAAATGATCATGCGTGTGGCCAAGCTGCACGAGGGCGTTTCCGTGTTCGCCGGTGTCGGCGAGCGCACCCGTGAGGGCAACGACCTGATCGCGGAGATGGCCGAGTCCGGCGTTCTCCCGCAGACCGCGCTGGTCTTCGGTCAGATGGACGAGCCCCCGGGCACCCGTCTCCGGGTCGCGCTGGCCGGTCTGACCATGGCGGAGTACTTCCGTGACGTGGCGAAGCAGGACGTGCTGTTCTTCATCGACAACATCTTCCGCTTCACCCAGGCCGGTTCCGAGGTCTCCACGCTGCTCGGCCGGATGCCCTCCGCGGTGGGTTACCAGCCGAACCTGGCGGACGAGATGGGTCTGCTCCAGGAGCGGATCACCTCGACCCGTGGTCACTCGATCACCTCGATGCAGGCGATCTACGTCCCCGCGGACGACCTGACCGACCCCGCCCCGGCGACCACCTTCGCCCACCTCGACGCGACGACCGTGCTTTCGCGGCCGATCTCGGAGAAGGGCATCTACCCCGCGGTGGACCCGCTGGACTCCACGTCCCGCATCCTGGACCCGCGCTACATCACGCAGGAGCACTACGACTGCGCCTCGCGCGTCAAGGGAATCCTGCAGAAGTACAAGGACCTCCAGGACATCATCTCCATCCTCGGCATCGACGAGCTGGGCGAGGAGGACAAGCTCACCGTCTTCCGTGCCCGTCGTATCGAGCGCTTCCTGTCGCAGAACACCCACGCGGCGAAGCAGTTCACCGGTGTCGACGGCTCGGACGTGTCGCTGGACGAGTCCATCTCGGCGTTCAACGCGATCGCCGACGGTGAGTACGACCACTTCCCGGAGCAGGCGTTCTTCATGTGCGGTGGCCTTGAGGACCTGAAGGCCAACGCCGCCAAGCTCGGCGTCAACTGACGCAGGGGCCTTGCGCACGCGGCAGGGGCGGTGAGGTTCCCCCGGGCACAGCCCCGGGGAACCCGCCCCCCTGTCGCACCCCTTATTCTTTGTCTTACGCATCCTCCGCAGACGGTGGGTGCCGACCCGAGGAGCCGTCTTGGCCGATCTTCACGTCGAGCTGGTCGCCGCGGACCGTAACGTCTGGTCCGGCGAGGCCACCATGGTCATCGCCCGTACCGCGTCGGGCGACATCGGCATCATGGCCGGACACCAGCCGCTGCTCGGTGTGCTGCAGTCCGGACCGGTGACGATCCGCACCAGTGACGGTGGCACCGTGGTCGCCGCCGTGCACGGCGGATTCATCTCGTTCGCGCGCAACGAACTGTCGATCCTCGCGGAGATCGCCGAGCTCGCCGACGAGATCGACGTCGCGCGCGCGGAGCGGGCACTGGAGCGGTCCAAGTCCGAGACCGACGCGGGCGCCGAGCGCCGCGCCGAGGTCCGGCTGGCTGCCGCGACCGGTGCACACTGAGCGGACCAATTTGATACACCAGGCGTAACCGAAGGACCATGGTGCCGCGGACTGCCCCTCGGGGCGGTCCGCGGCACCGGCACAGCAAGGGCGGCACCCATTCCCAGGCGAGGAGGTGGTGGACATGATCCTCGCCATTGAGGTGGGTGGCGCGGTCGTCGCTGCGCTGCTGCTCGGTCTCTTCGTCTTCGGGCTGCGCCGCCGGTTGATCCAGCGTCCCGGCGGCACCTTCGACTGCAGCCTGCGTCCGGCACCGCCCGAGGGCGCCGAGCCGGGGGGCAAGGGCTGGGTCTACGGGGTCGCCCGCTACAACAACGACCGTGTCGAGTGGTTCCGTGTCTTCTCGTACGCGCCCCGGCCGCGCCGGGTGCTGGAACGCCCCGCCATCGAGGTCCTCGGCCGGCGCGCCCCGCACGGCGACGAGGAGCTGGCGCTGCTCTCCGACGCGGTCGTGCTGCTCTGCTCCCACCGTGACGTACGCCTGGAACTGGCGATGAGCGACGACGCCCTGACCGGCTTCCTGGCCTGGCTGGAGGCCGCGCCCCCCGGCCAGCGGGTCAACGTGGCGTGAGGCGTGACGCCTCACGCGTGACACCTAGCGCGTGACACGTCACGCGTGACGCGGGACCGGAGGCCGACGGGCGGCGGTGTCGGCCCCCGGTCGTATGGGGGGATGCGTCTATGAGGCGCCCTGAGCGTAGAAAGGTCTGGACCACCGGTCAAGAGGTCTGGACCACATCCCTCGGCGCCCGCCGTCTCAGCGGTTCTCGCCGGGCACCCACAGCACGTCGCCGCGCTCCTTGTTGGCGGTCCTCGCCAGGATGAAGAGCAGGTCGGACAGCCGGTTCAGATAGGTGGCCGTCAGCGGGTTCATGGTGTCGCCGTGCTCCTCCAGCGCCGCCCAGGTGGAGCGCTCCGCGCGGCGGACGACCGTGCACGCCTGGTGCAGCAGCGCGGCGCCCGGGGTGCCGCCGGGCAGGATGAAACTGCGCAGCTTCTCCAGGTCGGCGAGGAAGCGGTCGCACTCCGCCTCCAGTCGGTCCACGTACCCCTGTTCGACGCGCAGCGGCGGGTACTTGGGGTCCGGCGCCACCGGTGTGGCCAGGTCGGCGCCCACGTCGAACAGGTCGTTCTGCACGCGGACCAGCACGGTCGCGACCTCCTCGGGCAGCTCGCCGAGCGCGAGCGCCACTCCGAGGACCGCGTTGGCCTCGTTGGCGTCGGCGTACGCCGAGATCCTGGAGTCGGTCTTGGCGGTACGGCTCATGTCGCCCAGCGCCGTCGTGCCGTCGTCGCCGGTGCGGGTGTAGATACGGGTGAGGTTGACCATGACGCCGAGCCTATTGCCTGTCCGGTCCGCGTCATGCGACCAAGGACACACGGTGACGCGGCTTACTTCTTGCTGCGCCCGCACCTGAACGAGCGTTAGTGTCCGGCCAGATACCCCAATGGAGAGGTGTGTGCCGTGGCGAAGAAGCTCGCCGTCGTGGGAGCCGGACTGATGGGTGCGGGCATCGCGCAGGTGTCGGCCCAGGCGGGCTACGAGGTGATCCTGCGAGACGTCACGGACGCGGCGCTCACGCGCGGCGTGGACGGGATCCGGGCGTCCTACGACAAGTTCGTCGCCAAGGGCAAGATGGCGGCCGACGACGCGGAGGCCGCGCTCGCCAGGATCAGCACCACCACCGACCTGGAGGCCGCCGCCGACGCGGACCTGGTGGTCGAGGCGGTCTTCGAGAAGATCGAGGTCAAGCAGGAGATCTTCAGCACCCTCGACGCGATCGTGCGCGACGACACCATCCTGGCCTCCAACACCTCGGCGATCCCGATCACCAAGATCGCGGCGGCCACCAAGCGCCCCGAACGCGTCGTCGGCACGCACTTCTTCTCGCCGGTGCCGCTGATGCAGCTGTGCGAACTCGTCCGCGGCTACAAGACCAGTGACGAAACGCTGGCGCGCGCCCGGGAGTTCGCCGAGGAGATCGGCAAGACCTGCATCGTCGTCAACCGCGACGTGGCGGGCTTCGTCACCACCCGGCTGATCTCGGCGCTGGTCGTCGAGGCGGTCAAGCTCTACGAGTCCGGGGTCGCCTCGGCCGAGGACATCGACGTCGCCTGCAAGTTGGGCTTCGGGCACGCGATGGGCCCGCTCGCCACCACCGACATGACCGGCGTGGACATCCTGCTGCACGCCACCGGCAACATCTACACCGAGTCGCAGGACGAGAAGTTCGCGCCGCCGGAGATCATGCGCCGCATGGTCGACGCGGGCGACCTCGGCCGCAAGAGCGGCAAGGGCTTCTACACGTACTAGCGGCGCCAGGGGCCCAACCGGCTTCACTCGCAGGAGTGAATTCGGTATCGGTTCGCTCACAGACGGCAACTTCTCCATGCGACGGGCCGTCAGTTGTGTGAAGACATACGGATGAACCGTGCCGTACGACGGCAGACATGCAGCACTCCCCGGGGAGCGACTATGCACATCAGGGGCGACCACGCCGAGCTGGTCGTCGGGGGCCGCCTCGACGTCCGGAGCGCGGCGGACGCCCGTACGGCCCTGCACACCGCGGTCGACTCGGGCCGCGGTGATCTCGTGCTCGATCTCACGGAGCTGGACTCGTGGGACGCCACCGGTCTCGGAGTCATCATGGGGGCGCACCGCAGGGCGGGCCGGGCCAACCGGCGGCTCGTGCTGCGCGGGGTGCCGCCGCAGATGCAGCGGCTGCTGGTCGCCACCCGGCTGCACCGAATCCTCGCGATCGAGGCCGAAAGGTGACGTAAGGGCAGGGTGGCGCCCCCGCACTTCATGGATACTGTGCGAGCCTTTAGAGTTTGGCTCAGCTTGTCAGCAGGCGTGCCACCCCGTACGCCGGGAAAAGGGGAACGGGCCGGTCCGGCAGCGGACACCACGGTCCGAGCAGGCCCCCGCACGTGACGCACCTGGGGGGCGTACGACATGGAACACCTCACCGGCGAACCGGGCGAGCGCCCGATACCGGAGTCCGACCCGACTGACGGGCTCGACCTGCCCGGCGCCGACGCGACCGACGGCACCGTCGCGCTGCCCCGCAGCGCCCGCCCGGCACGCGACCCGCTGGCACCCGACCTCAGCGGCGGCTCCAGCGGCGGCAGCGCCCGGGTGCTGCGCGTGGTCACCGCCGACTACCTGCTGACCGTCAACCCGGTCGACGGCACCGAGGTCACCGGCTGCCCGCCCGCCGAGCGGCCGGTGCCGCGGCGGCGCACCCGCGAGGAGCGCGTCGCGCACCTGGCCACCCGCCGCCCCTCCCCGCCGCCGGGCCCGCCCGCCCCCGAGCTGCCGCTGCTGGAGCGCGACGAGGAGCGCGAGCGGCTGATCCGGCTGCTCGCCCGCGGCCGTTCGATCCGCGTCACCGGCCCCTCCGGCGCGGGCCGCACCGCCCTGCTGGAGAGTGTCGCCAACGCCTGCGCCGACCTCGCGCCCGACGGTGTGCTGTGGATGTCGGGCTACCGGCGCACGGCCGCCGACCTGCTCCAGGACCTTTTCGCCACCGTCTACGAGGCCGACGGCTACCGGCCCGGCCGCGACGAGCTGCCGGGGCTGCTGCACGACACCGGCGCGGTCGTCGTCATCGACGACCTGGAGATCGGCGGCGCCGCGCTGGAGGAGCTGCTCGCGGCGGCCCCCGAGTGCGCCTTCCTGATGTCCGCGACCCCCGATGTGACCGCCCCGGCGGCCGACTCGATGGTCGAGGAGGTCTTCCTGTCAGGACTCACCCGCGTCGCCTGCGTCGACCTGCTGCAACTCGTCACCTCCCGGCCGCTGGCCGAGGACGAGACCGCGTGGGCGGCCGACCTGTGGTTCGAGTCCGAGGGCCTTCCGCTGCGCTTCGTCCAGGCCGGGGCACTGCTGCGGCAGCGCGACGCGCTGCGCCAGCCGCTCGAGCCGGACTGGGACGACTCGGTCTGGGAGAACGGCACGCCGACCTCTCCCGCCGACGCGATACCGCTGCCCGACCTCACCGGCTTCGAGACGACGACGGTGTCCTCCGCGCTCGACCTGCCCGGCGCGCGCGACGACCGGGAGGCGCTCGACGCGGCGCTCGGCGAGGAGCCGGTCGACGTCGTACCGCTGGAGATACCCGCGTCCGCGCCCGTGCTGCGCGGCGCCCCTGTCGAGGTGCCGCTGCCGTCGCTGGCGGAGAGCGCCGCCCCCGCGCACCTGCTCGCCTCGCGGCTGAGCGAGTCCGCCCGGGAGGCCCTCGCCTTCGCCGTCGCGCTGGACGGCGAGTGCCCGCACCCCTCGCACCTGCCCGCGCTGGTCGGCGACACCCATGGTGACGCGGCGCTCGGCGAACTCACCTCCGTCGGCCTGGCCGTACCGGTCTCGGCGCACTACCGGCTCGCCGCCGGCGTCGTCCAGCAGCTCGCCCCCGATCTCGCGTCGGACGGCGAACTCTCCGACATCCAGGCGCACACCGCCGCCCTGCACTACGCCTGGTGGACCGGCCACCCCTCCGTGACGCCGGAGCGGGCCGCCAGTGAGTCCGAGGCGATCCTCGCCGCCATGACGGCCTGCCGGGACGGCGGCCACCCCAGCGCGGCCGTGCTGCTGGCCCGTACCGTGGCCCCCTCCTTCGCCGCCGCCCTGCACTGGGGTGCGTGGGAGCGTGCGCTGCGGATCGGCCAGGAGGCCGCGCGAATGTCCGGTGAGGTCGCCGAAGAGGCGTACTTCCACCACGAGTTGGGCGTCCTCGCGCTCAGCAACGGCAACACCGACCGGGCCCGAGCCGAGCTGGAGGCGTCCATCGCCCTGCGCGGCGCCCTCGCGGACCGCCAGGGCACCGTCGTCGGCCGCCGTACGCTCGCCCTCGTCAACGACCGTGACGGCGGCGGGGCGCCCTCCGGGCTGGAACTGACGGCCGCGACGACGCCGCTGGCCCTCCCGCCGGGCGAGCAGCCGCCGGTCACCGTCATCAGCAAGCGCCTGGCGGCCACCCCGCCGCCGCACCACCACGGAGCCCGCCGCCTCGCCATCGTCGGCACCCGCCGCAACCTCGTCGCGGTCGCCACCGGCGTCGTCCTCGCCGCCGTCCTCGGCACCATCGTCACCCTGGGCGCCACCTCGGGCGCCAGCGACGACAACAGCACCCCCAACCAGGTCAAGCCCATAGAGTCCGCCCAACAGGACGATCCCTCTACGGACACCCCGACCGACGACGGCCCGTCCAACCCGACCCCGGGCACGACCACCCCCTCGGCATCGGGCACCACCTCCCCGACCCCGACCGCCCCCTTCTCGACGGCCCCGGGCGGCACCACGACCACGGCCCCGGGGGGCAGCACGACGACGGTCCCGGTGGAGACGTCTCAGCCTGGCGGAGGCCCGCACAGCACACCGCCGTCGCACCACCCGACGACGAAGCCGCCCACGACGCCGCCGACCACGCCGCCTACGACACCTCCGACCACGCCGCCTACGACGCCGCCGACAACTCCGCCCACCGGACCCACGTCCGCTCAGGCGACGCTCCCGGGCGGCGGCTCGTCCCCGACGAACACGGGCACCACCTCCGCGGACACGACGACCCCCTAGCCGGGTGCGGCGGGCCCGCCAGGGGCCCGACTTCCGTCAGAAAAGGCGCAGCTTGTCGTCTTCGATGCCGCGCATCGCGTCGTAGTCGAGCACGACGCAGTCGATCCCTCGGTCGTTGGCGAGGACGCGCGCCTGGGGCTTGATCTCCTGGGCGGCGAAGATGCCCTTGACCGGGGCGAGGTGGGGGTCGCGGTTGAGGAGTTCGAGGTAGCGGGTGAGCTGCTCGACGCCGTCGATGTCGCCGCGCCGCTTGAGCTCGACGGCGACCGTGGCGCCGGAGGCGTCGCGGCAGAGGATGTCGACCGGGCCGATGGCGGTGGGGTACTCGCGGCGGATCAGGGTCCAGCCCTCGCCGAGGACCTCCATGCGGTCGGCGAGGAGTTCCTGGAGGTGCGCCTCGACGCCGTCCTTGATCAGGCCCGGGTCGACACCGAGCTCGTGCGAGGAGTCGTGCAGTATCTCCTCGATGCTGATGATGAGTTGCTCACCGGCTTTGTTGACGACCGTCCAGACACCGTCGTCGCCCTCCTTGAGCGTGCACGGCGGCGACATCCAGTTCAGCGGCTTGTAGGCGCGGTCGTCGGCGTGCACCGACAGACTTCCGTCCGCCTTGATGAGCAGCAGCCGGGTGGCGGAGGGGAGATGGGCGGAGAGCCGGCCCGCGTAGTCCACGGAGCAGCGGGCGATGACGAGGCGCATGGTGCGCAACGCTACTGGACGGCCGGGCCCCCGCGCGATTCGCCCCCGTGCGTACGACTCCTGGCCGACTCGGAAACTTGGCCGGTTAAGGGCGCTACCTCCTGGTGGGTTCGCACGGCTGACCCTACGGTTGACGCGGAAGCCGACGTGCGGGAACCGCTGGTACGGCTTCCGCAACCCGTCCGTCTGGCTCCGTGGGACCACGGGGCCACGAGAGGAGTACCCATGTCGCTCGACGTCTCACCGGCCCTCCTCGAACAGGCCGAGCGAGGCGAGGTCGACGAAGCTGAATTCGTCGACTGCGTCCGGACCTCCCTTCCCTACGCGTGGGAGATGATCAGTTCGCTGGTGGCACAGCTCAAGGTCGACGGTGGCAGCTTCGCCGACAACCAGGTGCCGCCGCCGAGCGAGAGGGAACGCGGCCAGTTGCTCCGTGCGCTGGCGAGCGATGCGATACGCGGCGCGCTGCAGCGGCACTTCGGGGTGCGGCTCGCCTTCCAGAACTGCCACCGCGTGGCGGTCTTCCCCCTGGACCCGGCAGTGGAGGAGAGCTACGGCAAGTTCACCTCCATCCGGTCCCAAGTGCTCAACCAGTCACCGGAGTTCAGGGACTGCTGACGTACCGTTCACCGGGCGGACGCACAATGCGGCGTGCCCCCGCGACCGGCCCCTCGCACGTGATCAGGCCAGTTCCGGGAGTACGTCGCCGCCCAGCCGGGCGACATTCTCCAAGGTCGCGGCGAGGTCGCCGGAGCCCTCGACGAGGAGCGCGAAGCGGGTGATGCCGGTCGCCGCCGCGGTGGCGGCGAGCCGGTCGGCGCACAACCGCGGCGGGCCCACCGGATGCAGGGCGCAGAGCAGTTCGGTGTAGGCGTGCGGATCGCGCATCGTCCGCACGCTGCCGTCCACCGTGCGGTGCGCGCCCAGGCCCCGCTGCAGCCAGCCGGGCATCGCCTTGAGCAGGATCTCGGCGGCGTCGGCGGCCGTGTCGGCGATCTGCGCGACGCCCGCGGACACATGGGCCGCCGTCGCGACCGTCTCGGACGGGTGACCCGCCGCGCGCGCGGTGGACCTCCAGAGCGCCACCATGGCGGCCTTCTCGGCGTCGTCGCTGTGCATGCCCAGCAGCATCGGCAGTCCGCGCTCGGCGGCCAGCCGTACGGTGGCGGGGGAGGTGCAGGCGACCACCACGGGCGGGCCCGTGTCCGGCGCGTCCAACTCGTCGGGGCGCGGCACCACGGGCACCTCGCGGAAGGCGTACCGCGGGCCGTCGGCGCCGACGGCGGGCTCACGCAGCCAGCGCAGCAGCAGGTCGAGCGACTCGGGGAAGCCCTCCTCGAAGGCGGGCAGGCCCGCGCCGAAGACCTCCAGATCCACCCAGGGGCCGCCGCGGCCCACGCCGAGCGTGAAGCGGCCGCCGGAGGCCAGGTGCAGCAGCGCGGCCTGCTCGCCGAGCGCCACCGGGTGCGCGGTCGGCAGCACGCTCACCGCGGTGCCGACCCCGATCCGTTCGGTACGCCCCAGCAGCAGCCCCGCGAGGGTCACGGCCGACGGGCAGACGCCGTACGGCACGAAATGGTGTTCCGCCAGCCACACGGCGTCCAGCCCGGCCCGCTCCGCGGCCTCGGCGGACCGTATCGCCCGGTGCAGCGCCTCCCCATGCCCCTGGCCCGGGAACTGAGCCGCGAGAACGAAGGTCCCCACTCGCATCGTCCACTCCCTCCTCCACCGGTTCTAACGCTTGGCACGTGCCAAAGGCACGGCTTTGGGAGGCGTTTTCATGATTTTCGGCAGTCGTACCGCAGATGCGCTGTTCGGCTGCCCGCATGCCGGACTTGTACGCTGGAGAACAGGTCCGCGAGGACCGGCCCTGACCCCTGCGGAGTGCGAGGTGTGCCGTGTCGCCGCGACGAAACCGCCCGCCGGGCGCCGAGCGTTCAGCCGACCGTACCGAGGAGACCGGCTCGGGGCTGGGCTACGGAATGACCGAGGAATGGCAGGGCGAGGAGTGGGTGGTCCGCCCGATCGCGGGCAGCGCCTCCGCCAAGCACTACCGCTGCCCCGGCTGCGACCAGGAGATCCCGCCGGGCGTCGGCCATGTGGTGGCCTGGCGGGAGTACGACGGCGTGGACGACCGGCGGCACTGGCACCGCGCCTGCTGGAACGCCAGGGACCGCCGCACCAGCAGGGTGCAGCGGTCCCGTAACGCGCCCCGCTACTGAGCGGGAAGCCCTGTGCCTACACGTCGCGCGAGTTGAGCACCGCGTACGCCACGCCGAGCACCACGGCGGTCACCCCGGCGAGCAGCAGGAGCTGCGGGACGCCGTTCTGGTCGCCCTCGCCGATCATCGGGAAGTGGTAGAGCGAGGCGAGGGCGTTGGGGCAGGAGTACTTCACCAGCTTCTCGCGGGTCGACTCCAGGCTGCTGGGCAGGAAGAGCGCGACCAGCAGCGGCAGCAGGACGGCGCCCATCATGCCGGTGATCGCCCCGGCGGAGTGCCGCAGCAGCGCGCCGACGGCCAGCGCCAGCAGACCGAGCAGCGCCACGTAGAGCCCCACGCCGACGGTGGCGCCGAGCCACTCGGTGCCGCTGGCCGCGGTGACGCCGTCCTTGACGACGACGCCCGGGTGCACCTCGTCCCCGCCGGAGAGCGACTGGCCGTCCATGGCGCTCCAGCTGATCAGCGCGGTCATGGTGCAGGCGACCGTGGTGATGACGAAGGAGAGCAGGAAGAAGACGATCGCCTTCGCGGTGAGCACCCGCGAGCGCTGCGGGCAGGCGGTGAAGGTGGTGCGGATCATGCCGGTGCCGTACTCCGAGGTGATCACCAGCACGCCGAGCGTGATGATCGCCAACTGCCCGAGCAGCAGCCCGAAGACGCCGGGGGCGAGCACCGGGATGGTGGTGTCGTGGCTGTTGGAGATCGGGATGATCACCAGCAGGTTGATGCCGATCACCAGCAGCAGCATCACGCCGAGCGTCCACACCGTGGACCGCACGGTACGGATCTTCGTCCACTCCGAGCGCAGCGCGTGCGCCAGCGTGGTCCGCTCCACCGGCACCTGCGAGGCGAACGACGGCTGCTGCTGCTGGTAGCCGCCGTAGGGGGCGGAGGCCGGGAACTGTGCCGGGGCGGTCATCGGGCGTCCTCGCTGTCGGACTTGGTCAGGCTGGGGGCGGCGGGTGCGGCCGGCGCCGCGGGGGCGGCCACGGGGGCCGCCGGGGGAGTGGCGGGCGCGGACGGGGCCGCCGGGGGAGCGGGCACGGGCGCGTAGGGCTGCTGCGGGGCGCCGTATCCCGGCTGACCCGGCTGGCCCGGCTGTCCCCACGCCTGCTGGTACTGCGGCGGCTGGCCCCAACCCTGCTGCGGCGGCTGCCCGTACGGCTGCGGGTAGCCGAACGGCTGCGGCTGCTGGAGGCCCTGCCGCGGGTCCTGCGTCGAGCGGTAGTCGACCGCGCCGCTCGTCAGGCGCATGTACGCCTCCTCCAGCGACGCCTGGTGCGGCGACAGCTCCCAGAGCCTGACCTCCGCGTCGTAGGCGATGTCGCTGATCCTGGGCAGCTCCAGACCGGTGACCCGCAGCGCCCCGTCGTCCTCCTGCCGTACGCTCGCGCCCGCCTCGGTGAGCGCCTTGCCGAGCTTGTCGCGGTCCCCGCCCTCGGTGGGCGTGCGCACCAGCGCGTACCCCGTCGAGTGGTGCGCGATGAAGTCCTTCACGCTCATGTCGGCCAGCAACTGGCCGCGGCCGATGACGATCAGATGGTCGGCGGTCAGCGCCATCTCGCTCATCAGGTGGCTGGAGACGAAGACGGTACGGCCCTCGGCGGCGAGCTTGCGCATCAGGTTGCGCACCCAGTGGATGCCCTCGGGGTCGAGGCCGTTGACCGGCTCGTCGAAGAGCAGCACCTCGGGGTCGCCGAGCAGCGCGCCCGCGATACCGAGCCGCTGCCCCATACCGAGCGAGAAGCCCTTGGAGCGGCGGCCCGCCACGTCCTGCAGACCCACCACACCGAGCACCTCGTCGACCCGGCGGGCCGGGATGCCGGACAGCTGCGCGATGCACAGCAGGTGCTGGCGGGCGCTGCGCCCGCCGTGCACGGCCTTGGCGTCCAGCAGCGCGCCCACCCGGCGCGGGGCGTTGGGGAGCTGGCGGTACGGCAGCCCGCCGATGGTCACCTGCCCGGCCGTCGGAGCGTCCAGGCCCAGGATCATCCGCATCGTGGTGGACTTGCCGGAACCGTTCGGGCCGAGGAAGCCGGTGACGCTACCGGGCCGTACCTGGAACGACAGGTTGTACACGGCTGTCTTCGCGCCGTACTGCTTGGTCAGGCCGACTGCCTGGATCATGCTCCGCCCCTCGCACTCCTCACGGGGCACGTACCCCGTGAGGGAGGAGGATAGCGGCAAGGGGGAAAGGCTCAGGCGTCGCGCTTCTTGAGCACCACGTAGCCGCCGATCAGCGCGACCACGACCCACACCGCCATGATGGCCAGACCGGCCCAGGGGCCGTACGGGGTCTGGTTGTCCGAGGTCTGGACGGTCTCCATGATCTTGCGGCCCGCCTGGTCGGGGAAGTAGCGCGCCACCGTCTTCACCTTCGGCACCGCCGACAGGATCGGCGAGATCAGGAAGAAGAACGGCATCAGGATGCCCAGGCCCAGCATCGGGCTGCGCAGCATCGCGGCGGCGCCCACGCACAGCAGCACCAGCAGCGTCATGTACAGCCCGGCGCCCACCACCGCGCGCATCACGCCGGGGTCGCCGATCGACGCCTTGTGCGAGCCGAGCAGCGCGTTGCCGAGGAAGAAGGTGATGAAGCTGGTGGCCATGGCGACCACCAGCGCCAGGGCGCCGGCCACCGCGACCTTCGCGGTGTAGAAGGTGGCGCGCTGCGGTACGGCGGCCAGCGAGGTGCGGATCATCCCGGTGCTGTACTCGCTGGAGATCACCAGCACACCGAAGACGATCAGCGCGAGCTGGCCGAGCGTCATGCTGAAGAACGCGGCCTGCGTCGGGTCGAAGGTCGCCTGGTCCGACTGCGACTGGTTGTCGAAGGTGGCGTTGATCGTCGCGCAGATTACCGCGGAGAGCCCGACGGTCACCAGGAACGCCAGCGCCAGCGTCCAGATCGTGGACCGTACCGACCTGATCTTCGTCCACTCGGACTCGAGGACTGCGGATACCGATGTCATGTCAGTTCTTCTTCCCGGTGCCGGAGTTGCGCCACTGCTCGCCCCACTGCGGAGCCGGTGCCGCGGCCGGTGGCGGCGGCGCACCGCCTTCCAGGCCGGGCGGCGGACCGAGCACACCGCCCGCGTGGTACTCCACCGATTCGGCGGTGAGCTGCATGAACGCTTCTTCGAGGGATGCCCGCTGCTGGCTCAGCTCGTGCAGCACCAGCTGGTGCTGGGCGGCCAGCTCGCCGAGCCGGGCCGGGTCGCCGTCCTGGATCTCGAAGGCGCCGTCGCCGGTGCTCACCGGGGTGTACCCGGCGGTGGTCAGCACATCCTTGAAGCGCTCTTGCTGCGGGGTGCGGATCCGCACGAAGGACCGGGAGTTCTTCTCGATGAAGTCGGCCATCGAGGTGTCGGCGAGCAGCCGCCCCCGGCCGATGACGATCAGATGCTCGGCGGTCAGCGCCATCTCGCTCATCAGATGGCTGGAGACGAAGACGGTGCGTCCCTGCGAGGCCAGCCCCTTCATCAGGTTCCGGATCCAGTGGATGCCCTCGGGGTCGAGGCCGTTCACCGGCTCGTCGAACATCAGGATCTCGGGGTCGCCGAGCAGCGCGGCCGCGATGCCCAGGCGCTGGCCCATACCGAGCGAGAAGCCCTTGGAGCGCTTCTTCGCCACCGCGGTCAGCCCCACGATCTCCAGCACCTCGTCCACCCGGTGCCGGGGGATGCGGTTGGACTGGGCGAGGCAGAGCAGATGGTTGTACGCGGTCCGCCCGCCGTGGATCGCCTTGGCGTCCAGCAGCGCGCCGATGTACTTCAGCGGTTCGCTGAGCTGCGCGTAGTGCTTCCCGTCGATGTGCACATCGCCACCGGTCGGATTGTCCAACCCGAGCACCATGCGCATCGTCGTGGACTTGCCCGCGCCGTTGGGCCCGAGGAAGCCGGTCACCACGCCGGGGCGCACGGTGAAGGTCAGTTGGTCGACGGCGGTCTTGTCCCCGTACCGCTTGGTGAGCCCCTGCAACTCAATCATGGCAGCGAGGCTAGCAAGCATGGCGGAACCCCCGCCCGAGGAGGGACGGGGGTTCCGGAAATCCGGTGAAAACAGCGGGTGCCGGATCGGGCCCCGCGGGAGGGTCAGCGGGACTGCTGCGCCGGGACGCCGCGGGAGATCGGCTCGTCGTCGGCGGGGGCGCCCGCGGCGGCCACCGCGGCACCGGTCAGCGTGGCCAGCATCTCGCGGACGTTGGTCAGCTGGGCGTTGATGCTGTCGCGGCGGTTGGTGAGCGCCGCCAGCTCGCGCTCGGACTCGCTGCGGATCCGGTCGGCCTTGGCGTTCGCGTCGGCGACGATGTCCTCGGACTGGCGCTGCGCGGTCTCCACCGTCTGGCGGGCCCGGCGCTCCGCGTCCGTGCGCAGCTTCTCGGCCTCGAGACGCAGCTGCTCGGCGCGGTGCTCGATCTCCGCCAGCCGCTTCTCGGCCTTGGCCTGACGGCTCGCCAGGTCACGCTCGGACTGCTCGCGGCGCTTGGCCAGGTTGGTCTCGAAGTCCGCGGCGGCCTGGGCGGCCTTGGCGCGGGTCTCCTCGAAGAGGGCGTCCGCCTCCTCGCGCTTGTTCTGCGCGTCCTTGGTGGCGTCGGCGCGGAGCTGGGTGGCGTCGCCCTTCGCCTTCTCGACGATCCGCGCGCCCTCGTCCTCGGCCTTGGCCTTGCGGTCGGCCGCGAAGCTCTCCGCGTCACTGCGCACCTGGTTGGCGGCCGACTCGGCCAGCTCGCGGTGCTGCTCGGCGGCGCGGCGGGCCTCCTCGCGCAGGTCCTTCGCCTCCTCCTCGGCGAGGCGGAGGATCTTCTCGACACGGGCACCGAGACCCGCGTACGACGGCTCGGAGTCGTTCACCTGAGCCTGGGCGTTCTGGGTTTCGAGGTGCAGTTCCTCGATGCGCTTCTCCAGCGCGGTGATTCGGGTCAGTGCGCTGTCACGGTCGGCGACGAGCTTCGTGATGCGGTCGTCCACCTGTCCGCGGTCGTATCCGCGCCGCACGAGCTCGAAGCCGAAGGGGGAGGAAGTGTCGCTCATGGGGTTCCTGTCGATTCAGACCGGTGAGGTGATAGAGGGAATCCTAGGGGCCAGGACGGCGTGTCAACGAGCCAATGCCGTATAGGTATGGAGAATGTCCGCTCAATCGAGTGGCGCATCGTCGATACGCTTGCCACTCGTTCGGGTGGATCCCGCGCCGGCGCCCGCGGTGACCGGGTTCATCGGGTTCTTCGACCCGCCGCCGACGCCGGGCGCCTCGAACGACTCCAGTGCCTCCAGCACGTCCTGGACGCGGGAGATCTCCGCGTTGATGTCCTCGCGGCGGCGTACCAGGATCTCCAGCTCTCGCTTGCCCTCGGTCACGATGCGCTCCGCCTCGGCCCGCGCCTCGCTCGTGACGCGCTCCGCCTCGCGGTCGGCCGCGGCCTTCTTCAGGTCGGCCTCCTTGAGCAGGCCCTCGACCTTCTTCACCGCGGCGATACGGACCTTACTCGCTTCCGAGGTGGCCGTGGACTTGATCTCGGCGGCCTTCGCCTCCGCCTCGGCGAGCTGCTCGGTGGCGGCGGCGACCAGCTTGTCGACCCGCTCGCCGACGGTCTTCATCGCCTCGGCGGCCTCCTTGCGGGCCCGCTCGTGCAACTCCTCGACCTCGGACTCGACGCGCTGGCGCAGCTCCTCGGTGCGCTCCCTTATCGCGGTGGCGTCCCGCCGGGCCTCGCCGAGCAGGGTGTCGGCGTCGGTACGCGACCGCTCCACGATCCCGTTGCCCTCGGCGGTGGCTTCGTTGACCAGCCGCTCGGCCTCGCCGCGGGCCGCGCCGACCATGGTGTCGGCCTGCTCCTCGGCGGCGGCCGCGGTCTTGACCGCCTCCGCCTGCGCCTTGCCGATCAACTCGTCGGCCTGCTCGGCCGCTTCGCTGCGCCGCTTGTTGGCCGCCTCGCGGGCGTCGTCGAGTACGCGCTGCGACTGGGTGCGCGCCTCCTCGGCCTCCCGCTCCGCGGTGTCCAGCGCCTCCTTGGCGAGCGCGCCCAGCCGTTCGGCCTCCTCGCGTGCCTTGCTGACCAGCTGGTCGGCCTGGCCCGCGGCGTCGGCCCGCATCCGGTTGGCGTCCTCGCGGGCCTCGGTGCGCAGCCGGTCGGACTCCTCGATCGCCTCGCTGACCGTACGGTCGGCGAGCTGGCGGGCGGCCTCGGCCTCCTCCTGGCTCTCCCGGCGGATCCTGGCCGAGTCCTCCCCGGCACGCTCCCGCTCGGAGTTGGCGTCCGCGTGCAGCCGGTCGGCCTCGCCCTGCGCTTCGCCGCGCAGCCGCTCCGCGGCGTGCTCGGCCGCCGACCGCAGCCCGGCGATCTCCTCCTCGGCCTCCTGGTGCAGATGCGCGACCGCGTCCCGTACCTGCTGCGCGTGGGACTCCGCGGCCGCCACCATCTCGGTGGCCCGCTGGTCGGCCTCGGCGCCGAGCCGGTCGGCCTCCGCGGCCGCGTCCTCGACCCGCTTGCGGGCGGCGGCGAGCAGCTCGTCGCTCTCCCGGCGGGCCTGCGCCCGCTCCTGCTCGGCCTCGCCGCGGGCGGACGCCAGCAGCTCCTCGGCCTCGCGGCGGCGGCGGGCCGCCTCCTCCTGGGCGGCGGCCAGCGCCTCGGCGGCCTCCACCCCGAGCCGCTCGGCGGCCGTCGCGGCCTCCGCGCGCACCCGGTCGGCGCCTTCCTGCGCCTCCGCGCGCCGCTGCTCGGCCTCCGCCGCCGCGTCCGCCTGCAGCCGCAGGGCCACCGACTCGCCCTCGGCACGGCTCTGCGCCGCGTCCGCCGCGGCCTCGTCGCGCAGCCGTACGGCCTCGGCCTCGGCCTGCTCGTGCAGCGTACGGATCCGCTCGGCGGTCTCCTGCCGCAGCCGCTCGGCCTCCTCGCCCGCCTCCCGGCGCAGCCGGTCGGCCTCGGCGTTGGCGTCCCGCAGCGCCTGCTCGGCGGCGGCGACCCGGGTCTCGGCCTCCTCGCGGAGCCTGACCAGGTCGGCCTCGGCCTCCTCGCGCAGCCGGGCCACCACGGTGGCCGCCTCCGCGCGCTGCTCCTGCGCGGCCCGCTCGGCCTCGTCCTTGACCGCGGCGGCCTGCCGCTCCGCCTCGGCCCGCAGCTCCTCGGCCTCGGCGCGGGCCCGCTGCAGGGCCTCCTCGGCCTTGCCGTTCAGCGACGAGGCGCGCTCGACGGACTCGGTGCGCATCCGGTCGGCCTCGGCCGCGGCGCTCTGCCGTACCTCGTCGCCGCCCGCCTTGGCCTTCGCCAGCAGCTCCTCGGCCTTGCTGGCGGCCTCCTCGATCTGCTGGACGGCCTCACGGCGGGCCTCGCCGCGGATCCGCTCGCCCTCGGCGACCGCGTCGGCCCGCAGCTGCTCGGCCTCGCCGCGCAGCCGCCTGGCCTCCTCCTGCAGCTCGACCGTCCTGGCCCGGTACTCCTCGGTGTCGTCCTGTGCGGCGCCCCGCAGCTCCTGCGCGGACGCCTCGGCCTCGGTGCGCAGCCGCTCGGCCTCCGCCTCGGCCTCGCGGCGGATCCGCTCGGCCTCCTCGCCCGCGCTCTTCGTGGTGGAGCGGGCGTCCTCGGACGCCTTGGTGAGGATCTCCTCGGCGGATCTGGCGGCCTGGGCGAGCTGGGCGGCGGCGTCCTCGGACGCGGCGGCCCGGGCCGTCTCCTGGGCCTCGACCCGGATCCGCTCGGCCTCGGCGGTGGCGTCGGCGACCGTCTGCTCGGCCTCCGCCTGCGCGGTCTCGGTCTGCTTGGTCGCCTCCCCGACCAACCGCGCGATCTCCGCGCGGGCGGTACGGGTGCGCTGTTCGTTCTCCGTCTCGGCGGCCGCCAGCCGCTTCGCGGCGCCTGCGGCGGCCTCCTCGCGCAGCCGCTCGGCCTCGGCGCGGGCGGTACGCAGCGTCTCGTCCGCCTCCCGGATCCGCTCCTCGGCCAGCCGGGACAGCTCGATCGCCCGGGACCTGGCCTCGTCGGACTCGCCGCGGGTGGTGGTCCTGAGCTGCTCGGCCTCGCTGGTGGCCTCCTGGGCCTGCGCGGAGGCGGCGGTCAGCAGCCGCTCGGCGTCGGTACGGGCCCTGCGCAGCAGCTGCTCGGCCTCGGTGCGGGCGGCCTGGGCGTCGGCCGTCAGCCGCTCACGGGTCTGCTCGGCGACCCGGGTGGCCTCGGCGCGGGCGGCGGCCAGCGCCGCCTCGGACTCCGCCCGGGTCTCCTCCAGCAGCCGCCGGGCCTGCGACTCGCTGCGGGCCCGCAGCTGCTCGGCCCACGCCACGTTCTCGTTGACATGGGTCTCGACGGTGGCGCGGCGCTCGCCGAGCTCCTCGTCGAGCTGGCGGCGCCTGGCGATCGCCTCGGCGTGCCACTCGGCCTCGAACCGGGACTGGTGCTCGGCCTGCTCCTGGAGCAGCCGCTGGGTCTGCGCGCGGGCCTCGCGCAGCTCGCGCTCGGCGTCGGCGCGGAGCTGGTCGGCCTGGATCTGGGCGTTGCGCAGGAGCTGGTCGGCCTGGTGGCCGATGTTGTCGTAGGCAGGGCGGGACGCGAGATTGCGGCGCGCCTCGTGCAGCTTGGCGCGCAGCACCTCGACCTGGTATCCGAGGTCGTCGGCGTGGTCGACGGCCTTGCCCCGCTCGGTACGAAGCCGCTCCATCTCGGCTTCGAGCTGAGAGAGGTGGTCGTCAGCCTGGTAGCTGTCGTTGCCCCGCACTCCGCGGTCCCATCGGTCTCCTGGCGTCCTCACCCGCCAACCGGGTGAGATTCCTCTTCACTCCGTTCGCAGACGGAGCTGTACGAGGAATGGTGTCAGATCAACGTCGCGGAGCGGGAGCGTACCCAGTTGCCCACCCCGGTAGACCCGGTCACTCTACCGGGCAGGGCGGGCCTTGGGTCAGTGGTCGTGGGAGCCCTCGGCCGAGGTGACCAGCTCCGTGAGCACCCCGTGACAGTCCTTGGGGTGCAGGAACGTGATCCTGGAGCCCATCGTGCCGATCCGCGGCTCGTCGTACAGGACCCGTACGCCCTTGTCCCTGATGTCGGCGGAGACGCCGTCCACATCCGCGGTGCCGAAGGCGATGTGGTGCACGCCCTCGCCGTTCTTGGCGAGCCACTTGCCGACGGCGGAGTCCTCACGGGTGGGCTCCAGCAGTTGCAGGTAGCTGGCGCCGCCGTCGGAGGTGCCGTTCACCCTGAGCATCGCCTCGCGTACGCCCTGCTCCTCGTTCACCTCGCTGTGCGCCACTTCGAAGCCGTAGGTGGCACGGTAGAACTCGACGGTGGCGTCGAGGTCGAAGCAGGCGATACCGATGTGGTCGATCCGCGTGAGCCCTGAAGTCATGGACACAGTGGAGCGCACGCTCATGTGGTCACGCAACGTGCGCGCCATCACACGGTTCGCCGGGTGACCAGGCGGCTACCCCTCAGTACATTGACGGTAACCCTCGTTAACTCCTCTCTTCAGCCGAAGGGGCCGCACCATGACCAGCCAGGCACGTACCTCCGTGATCGTCGCAGGTGCCCGAACCCCGATGGGCCGGCTGCTCGGCAGCCTGCGCACCTTCTCCGGGGCCGACCTCGGCGGGTTCGCGATCAAGGCAGCGCTCGACCGGGCCGGGATCGGCGGCGACCAGGTGCAGTACGTGATCATGGGCCAGGTGCTGACCGCCGGCGCCGGCCAGATCCCCGCCCGCCAGGCCGCCGTCAAGGCGGGCATCCCGATGGGCGTGCCCGCACTCACCGTCAACAAGGTCTGCCTCTCCGGCCTCGACGCCATCGCGCTGGCCGACCAGCTCATCCGCGCCGGGGAGTTCGACATCGTGGTCGCCGGCGGCCAGGAGTCGATGACCAACGCCCCGCACCTGCTGCCCAAGTCCCGTGAGGGCCACAAGTACGGCGCGATCGAGATGCTCGACGCGATGGCGCACGACGGCCTCACCGACCCGTTCGAGCACATCGCGATGGGCGAGTCCACCGAGGCGCACAACACCAGGCTGGGCATCGAGCGGGGCGCGCAGGACGAGATCGGCGCGCTGTCCCACCAGCGGGCCGCCGCCGCGCAGAAGAACGGGCTGTTCAAGGCCGAGATCACCCCGGTGGAGATCCCGCAGCGCAAGGGCGACCCGGTGGTCTTCAGCAAGGACGAGGGCATCCGCGCCGAGACCACCGTCGACACGCTCGGCAAGCTCCGCCCGGCCTTCGGCAAGGAGGGCACCATCACCGCGGGCACCGCCTCGCAGATCTCCGACGGCGCCGCCGCGGTCGTCGTCATGAGCAAGGCGAAGGCGCAGGAGCTGGGCCTGGAGTGGATCGCCGAGATCGGCGCCCACGGCAATGTCGCGGGCCCGGACAACTCGCTGCAGTCGCAGCCGTCCAACGCGATCAACCACGCGCTGGGCAAGGAGGGCCTGACCGTCGACGACCTCGACCTCATCGAGATCAACGAGGCGTTCGCGGCCGTCGCCGTCCAGTCGATGAAGGACCTGGGCGTGACCCCGGACAAGGTCAACGTCAACGGCGGCGCGATCGCCCTGGGCCACCCGATCGGCATGTCCGGGGCCCGTATCGTGCTGCACCTGGCGCTGGAGCTGAAGCGCCGCGGCGGCGGCACCGGCGCCGCGGCCCTGTGCGGCGGCGGCGGTCAGGGCGACGCGCTGATCATCCACGTCCCGGGTAACTGAACCCCGCGGGGCGGTACGGCAAGGGGGCCGGACGGCCCCGGATGACTCATGCCGAGGCGAGCGGGTCTCACACAGGAGGAAACACGGTGGACGTCTCCACATTGGTCGAGCAGGCGCGGCAGGGCAGGCCGCGGGCCGTGGCCCGGCTGATCTCGCTCGTGGAGGGGGCGTCCCCGCAGCTGCGTGAGGTGATGGCCGCGCTCGCCCCGCTGACCGGCGGGGCGTACGTGGTCGGTCTGACCGGCTCGCCCGGCGTGGGCAAGTCGACGTCCACCTCGGCGCTGGTCACCGCCTACCGCAAGGCGGGCCGCCGGGTCGGGGTGCTCGCCGTCGACCCGTCCTCGCCGTTCTCCGGCGGGGCGCTGCTGGGCGACCGGGTACGGATGTCGGAGCACGCCTCCGACCCGGGCGTCTACATCCGCTCGATGGCCACCCGCGGCCACCTCGGCGGTCTGGCCTGGGCCGCTCCGCAGGCGATCCGGGTGCTGGACGCCGCGGGCTGCGAGGTGATCCTGGTGGAGACCGTCGGCGTCGGCCAGTCCGAGGTGGAGATCGCCGCCCAGGCCGACACCTCGGTGGTGCTGCTCGCGCCCGGCATGGGCGACGGCATCCAGGCGGCGAAGGCCGGAATCCTGGAGATCGGCGACGTCTACGTGGTCAACAAGGCCGACCGGGACGGCGCCGACGCCACCGCCCGCGAGCTGAACCACATGCTGGGCCTGGGCGAGTCCCGGGCGGCGGGCGACTGGCGGCCGCCGATCGTCAAGACGGTCGCCGCGCGGAGCGAGGGCATCGACGAGGTCGTCGAGGCGCTGGAGAAGCACCGTGCCTGGATGGAGGAGCACGGCGTGCTCGACGTCCGGCGCCGGGCCCGCGCCGCGGGCGAGGTGGAGAACATCGCCCTCACCACGCTGCGCGGCCGGATCGGCGACCTCCGCGGCGACCAGCACCTCGACGCCCTGGCCGAGCGGGTCGCCACCGGCACCCTGGACGCCTACGCGGCCGCGGACGAACTGATCGCGGGCCTGACGTCGTCGTGACGCGCGAACGCCGCCGGGGCGCGGACACCCCGGCGGCGGCCGGACGCGGTGCGGCTACCGGCCGCGCTGCGCCCGCAGATGGTCGGCGACCGGGGTCAGCGCCTTGTGGTAGGCGGTCAGGTCGTCGTCCGGGATGAGGTCGATGAAGTGGGCGCGCACCGAGGCGACATGGCGCGGCGCGACCTCGCGCATGGTGTCCCAGCCCTGCTCGGTGAGGACCGCGTACAGGCCGCGCCGGTCGGACTCGCAGTTCTCCCGCCGGACCAGGCCCGCACTCTCCATCCGGGTGATCTGGTGCGACAGCCTGCTCTTGGACTGGAGCGTCGACTTCGCCAGGTCGCTCATCCGCAGCCGGTGGTCATCGGCCTCGGAGAGGTTGACGAGGATCTCGTAGTCGTTGTTCGTCAGGCCGAAGGGCTGCAGATCGCGTTCCAGCTGGTACATGAGCAGACGGCTGACGTCCAGGTGAATGCGCCAGGCCCGCTGCTGCTCGTCGGTGAGCCAGTTTGCGGTGCCTTCAGCGGTCTCGGTCTCCATACCCGGAATTCTACCGGCTGTTGAATCCCGGATGATCGCGAGGGTAGCCATCCGGTCACCGTCCGAAGCGGCGCAGGTCCGGACCCTGGCCGGGCACCCCGGGGCCGGCGCTCGCCGGCACCCCGCCGGTGGCCTGCTCGGCCATCAGCGTCTCGGTGGACTGCAGCAGCACCTGCCCGGCGCCGACGAACTCGAACTGGTGCTCCTCGCCGGACGCACCGCCTATCCCGGTCATCGCCCTGATGCCGCCCAGCACCCCGCGCAGGTAGGCGTGGTCGTAGTGGTGGCAGGGGGAGGGGCAGTCCGCCCAGCCGACCAGCGCCTGCGGGTCGACCCGGATCGGCGGCTCCACGAAGTGCACCGCGCCGTTGGAGGCGGCCACGAACTTCCCGGTGCCGATCAGCGTCAGGAAGCCCGGGATGATCGACTGCTTGAGCGCCAGACCCGGCTCGAAGGCCAGCAGGTTTCCCGACCTGATCGTCAGGTTGCCGTCGTCGAGGTCGTAGGAGTTGATGTCGTACGACCGGTCGGCGAGCAGCATCTTGCCGCGGCCCTGGGCGACCACCCAGTCGGCGGCGTGCAGCGGGGAGTGGAAGTTGGCGGCCACCAGCCGGTCCAGCGGGCCGTGGCCGATGGCGAGGAAGTCGACCTGCCCGTAGTAGGCGATCATCTTCCCCTTCTGCAGGAACCACTGGCCGTCCAGCTCGACGGAGAAGGCGTACGGATTGACGTTGTCGTTGACCGGCAGCGTGTAGGGGTCGAAGATCACCGGGCCGCCGTCGCCACTCGTGCCGGTCACAGCTTCTCCTCCGACGCCTGTACGTAGACCATGCCCTGGCCCGACAGTTCGAGCTGGAACGCCTCGCCCGAGCCGCGGCCCACCATCTCGCGCCAGCCGAGCGCGGCGGACAGCTTGTTGCGTACGTCGCCGCGGTGGGCGACATACGCCTGCGGGTCGACATGGATCGGGCGCTGCGGGGTGATGGGGAGTTCGATGACGCCGCCGTGGGCCATCACCGCGACCGAGCCCTTGCCCTGGAGCGTGGTGGTGAACAGCCCCTGCCCGGTGACCTGACCGCGTATCACGCCCATGACGCCGCCCTGCGAGCCCATGAACATGGTGCCCTGCTGCAGTGAGCCGTCGAAGGCCAGCAGCCGGTCGGCCTCCACGTACAGCGTCTCGCCCGCGAGGTCGACGCAGTGGATGTGGTGGCCGCCGTGCCCGAACATCACCGAGCCGTCGCCCTCGACGGTCATCAGCGGGGTCGCCTCGTTCGCCACCCGGCGGCCGATCATCGACATCACGCCGCCCTGGCCGCCGGTGATGCTCGGGGTGAACGCCACCGCGCCGCGGTAGGCCAGCATCGCGCCGCGCTGGCTGAACATCCGCTGCCCGGGGACGATCCGGGCCTCCACCATCTTGGAGTTGATCCTGGTGAACGGCATCAGAGCTGCCCCCCGATCGTGGTGCGCTCGCTGGGCTGCACATAGACCAGCCCGTCGCCCTCGAAGCGGATCTGGAAGCTCTCGCCCGAGCCCTCACCGATCAGGGTGCGCCAGCCGACCGCCGTCTGGAGCTGCTGGCGCAGGTTCCCGGTGTGCGCGATGTACGCGCCGGGGTCGACGGTCAGCGGGTAGGCGCCGGACACCCGCAGCACGATCGCCGGGCCGTCGGACATGATCGCCGCCTGGCCCACTCCCTCGACGGTGGTGGTGAACAGCCCGTTGCCCTGCGAGGCGCCGCGCAGCCCGGTGAAGGTGGTGCCGGTGCGCAGCGCGGTGTCGGTGGCCAGCAGGTTGCTGGCCTCGACGTACAGCTTCTCGCCGCCGAGGCGCACCAGGTTGATCTCGGTCGCCCGGTCCGCGAAGTAGCAGGTGCCGTGGCCCTTGACCTCCATCACGGCCATCGACTCGCCGGTGATCCGGCGGGTCACCAGGCCGCGCAGGCCCTCGCCGCCGCCGGTCATCTTCTTGAAGGTCATCTCGCCGTCGTAGGCGACCATCGCACCGTTCTTGGCCTTGACCGCGTCACCGGCGAGGTCGACGGCGAGCACCCTGCTGCCCTGCAGCCGGAACTGTGCCACGGCCGTCAGCCGTTGTCCGCCGCGGACCGCGAACGTACCGGCAGCGGCGGGTGGGTCTCGCCCGCCGCCTCCTCGACCTCCAGCAGCGAGGTGCCGCGCCGCTCCGCCTCGAAGGCCGCCGCGCCGCCGCGCAGCCCGAACAGCCGCTTGGCCAGCATGATCCACAGCACCGCGAGGACGTTGAGGGTGAGGGTGGCGATCTTGAACCAGCTCACCTTCTCCGTCAGTTCGTACACCTCGAGCGGCAGGAACGCGGCCGTCGCCACCACCGTCAGATACTCCGCCCAACGTTTGCCCCACCACAGGCCGAAGCCCTCGATGATCTCGATCAGCGCGTACGCCAGCAGCAGCGCCGCCACGATCTGCAGCGTGGAGTGCTTGTAGTCGAAGGTCTTGCGGATGGAGTCGACGACCGGGGAGTGGTCCAGGTCGTAGTGGAAGTGCGTGGCGACCGGCTTGAGCGCCGTGAGGTCCTTCTCGAACAGGTCGTGCACCGCGTTCTGCGAGTTGCTGAACTTGTAGACCGCCCACGCGGCCACCGCGATCAGGATCCCGCGCAGCAGCCGCTCCACGGCCAGGAAACGCAGGATGAACAGGTCGCGCAGCGCCCGGCCGCGCGGCACCACCGGCGCCTGGTCGGCGGGCCCCGAGCCGTGCGGCTCACCCAGGACGAAGTCCCCGCAGCGCAGACAGCGCCACGCCGTGCCGACCGCGGTGCTGGTGTGCAGCTTGCGGTGCAGGCCGGGTTCGTCCGGCGCGTACGTGATGTGGCCCTTGCGGGCGCAGTGCCGGCGGTCCCAGTCGAAGCTCATCGGTGTTCGTTCCCCGTGGTGGTCGGCGTGCGGTACGTGGAAGGGGACGCTACCGCTCAACGGGCGGTTGCCGACCCCCGGGGCGGGCCATCGATACGGTCCGGTGATAATGGGAAGGCACCTTGTGATCACGTTCACAAGATGATCACCGCCAGCGATCACCACCCGTGATCGCCGTCCGTCGACAGTGAGGCCGAAGTTCCCGTGGACCTGAAGACCGCGAACGCCCTGCGCAGGCTCCGCCTGATCTCCGCCCCCGAGGCGGTCTCCTTCCTTCTCCTGCTGGTCTGCTCGGTCCTGAAGCGCACCACCGACTTCAACGCCGTCCCCGTCATGGGCATGATCCACGGCGTGCTCTTCCTCCTCTACGTGCTCTTCTGGGCCCTCGCCTGGCGCGGTGCCCGCTGGCCGCTGGGCCGCGGTGCCCTGTTCTTCGTGCTGTCCGTCCTGCCCACCGGCGGCTTCTTCGCCGAGCGGATGCTGCGCCGGGAGTCCGAGGAGAGCGTCGTGGCGGCCCGCGCCGCCGCCGAGCAGGCGGTGGGCGCGTGATCGTCGCCTTCTCGGTCACCCCGCTCGGCGTCGGCGAGGACGTGGGGGAGTACGTGGCCGACGCGGTCCGCGTGGTCCGCGAGTCCGGGCTGCCGAACCGTACCGACGCGATGTTCACCTCGATCGAGGGCGAGTGGGACGAGGTGATGGACGTCGTGCGGCGGGCCGTCGCCGCCGTCGAGGAGCGCTCCCCGCGGGTCTCCCTGGTACTCAAGGCCGACATCCGCCCCGGCGTCACGGACGGGCTGACCTCGAAGGTCGACACCGTCGAGCGGTATCTCGCCCCGCCGAAGGACGCGTAGGGCAGAGGTCCGCGGGACAGCCCTAGAGCAGCCCGCCCGCGGTGAGCGCCACCCCCAGCGGGGTGCGCTCGTAGATCACCTGGTGGCCGTAGCGCCGGGAGGCCAGCAGCCCGGCGTCGCGCAGCACGGCCAGATGCGCGGAGACCGACGACAGGGCCAGCGCGTGCCGGTGGGCCAGCGCGGTGGTGGTGGCGGGGGCGTCGAGGCCGGTGAGTATCGCCGCCCGGTTGGCGCCGAGCAGCCGCACCATCGCGTCCGACGCGGTGGGCCCCGACTCGCCCCACAGGCCGCCGATGCCGCGGGCCGGATAGACCACGATCGGCCGCCCCGGCGGGTCGAAGGCGCTGCCCGCCTCGGGCCAGAAGAAGACGCTGGGGACCAGCACCAGACCCTGGCCCGCGGGCTCGGGGTACACCCCCGAGGAACCCGTCGCGGTGAGCGCGCCCTCGGACCACGTCAGTTTGGGGTGCAGGCCGGTGAACAGCCGCTGCATCCCGCCGTCGGCCAGCCGCCGTGCGTGGAAGGCGACATCGGCCTCCAGCACCGCCCGCAGCCGCGGCCAGTGCGGGGCCAGCAGATCGCGCCACACATGTTCGTACAAACCGGCCAGTTCCCGTACGGTTCCGGCCGGATCCGCGAGCATCGCGCGGCCGCGGCGATTGCGTTGCGCGCCGGGAGTCTGCGCCAGTGCCTGGGCGAGCTGCGCCCTGGCCTCCTCGGGCGGTGTGGCGCGGATGAGGTCCAGTTCCTCCTCCAGCGTGGCCAGCGGAGTGTGCGGCACTGGGTGCAGGAAATCCGGGCTGTAGCCGTTGTCCGGCGACAGCAGCCACATGGGCGCCAGGTCGAGCCGGGCCGCGGCGCCTCTGACCTGGCGCAACCACGGCAGATGGTAGCCATGGCGGTCCGGCCGGGACAGCGTGCGGATGGCACCCTGTGTCTCCCGCAGCGGCGAGATGGCGAAGCGGCACCGTAGCAGCTCCTCTGCACCGAACCGCATGCGAAACGACATCACTGCCCCCAAGATTCGGCTGTGCCCGAAACACTACGATGTGCGGTGCTCATGCCACCAGGGTGATGTCATGACAACGGACAGCGAGCCCCCTCCACTTGGCGAAAACGCCGAGTCGCCGGCCGGATCCGCGCAGCACGCTCCCACCACCTCCGGGAGCGAAGAGGACACCACCACCGGTTACGGTGCCGTCTTCTCGGTCCGGGAGTACCGCCCCATCTTCGTCGCGCACGTGCTGTCCGTGCTCGGCAGCGTCTTCGCCGACGTCGCGCTCGCCGTTCTCGTGTTCCGGCAGACCGGGTCGGCGCTGCTGACCGCTCTCGTCTTCGCCTTCGGGATGCTGCCCTACGCCCTCAGCGGCGTCCTGCTCTCCGGGATCGCCGACCGCTACCCCGCGCGCCGCATCCTGTGCGTCTGCGACCTGCTGTGCGCCGCGTTCGTGGCGGTGATGGTGATCCCCGGGACCCCGATCGCGGTGCTGTTCATGATGCGGGTGTGCGTGGCCCTGGCCACACCGCTGTTCACCGGCACCCGCGCCGCCAGCCTGGTCGACATCCTCCAGGGCGACCTGTACGTGCTCGGCCGCTCGCTGGTGCGGATCGTGTCCCAGGGCGCGCAGATCGTCGGCAGCGGCATCGGCGGCCTGGTGCTGGTGTGGCTGTCGCCGCGCACCGCGCTGTGCCTGACGGTGGGCACCTTCCTCACGTCGGCGGCGCTGCTGCGCCTGGGCACCGTCAGCCGCCCGGCCCGGGTCTCCGGCGGCGGCGCCATGATGCGGCAGTCGATCGTGTCGGCGGGCCAGCTGCTGGGCAATCCGCGCACCCGCGCGCTGCTGCTGATGTGGTGGGTGCCGCCGATGTTCTTCGTCGCCGCCGAGGGGGTCGGCGCGCCCTTCGCCGCCGCCGCGGGGGCCGGGCCCGTCGGCTTCGGGCTCTTCCTGGCGGCGATGCCCGCGGGCACCGTGGCGGGCGAGGTCCTGGCGGGCACCCTGTTCAGCCCGCTCACCCGGGACAAGATCGCGCTGCCGCTGGCCGCGGTGTCGCTGCTGCCGATGGCCGCGTTCGTGGTGCATCCGGCGCTGCCGGTGGCCATCGCCCTGCTCCTGTTCACCGGCCTGTGCGCCGCCTACACCCTCGGCATGGACAAGTGGTTCGTCGACGAGGTGCCCGAGGACATGCGCGGCCGCGCCATGTCCCTCCTCGGCGCGGGCATCATGACCCTCCAGGGCCTCGGCGCGGCCGCCGGGGGCGCCATCGCCGAATGGGTCCCCCCCTACGTGGTCCTCTGCGGCGCCGGCACCCTGGGCACCTTCATGGTCCTCGGCGTCCTCCGCTCAGTCCACCGCACCCGCCCCCGCGTCATCACCGCCGCCTGACGCCCTCACGCTACGCGCGAAGCACCGCCGCTGCCGCTGGGGCTTGTCGTAAACGCGGCTCGGCCCCGGGCAGGGGTATCCGCACTGCGTGCGGCGGCTTGGCGGCGCTGGCTAGGGGCCCGGTTCCGGTCCTGCGCCGGGTGCGGCGGCTCCGCGCCGGGCTTCGCTGCCGCGGGCTTGTCGTGCGGGCGGCGCCTGCGGGCGCCGGGCAGGGCGCTTTTGCGGCGGCTTGGCGTCGGTCGCGCGCTTGGGTGACGGTCCCGCGCTGGGCGCGGCGGCTCACGGGGGCCTGCTGCCGCCGGGCAGGGGGTTTTCGCACTGCGTGCGGGGGCTTGGCGGCGCTGGCTAGGGACCCGGTGCCGGTTCCGCGCCGGGTGCGGCGGCTCCGCGCCGGGCTCCGCCGCCGCGGGCTCGGCTCAGCGCCGCCTGCTGTCGGCGGGCGCCGGGCAGGGGCTTTCGCGCCGCGCGGGGCGGCTTGGTGCCGGTGGCTACGGTCCCGCGCCGGTCCCGCGCCGGGCTTCGCTGCCGCGGGCTTGTCGTGTGGGCGGCTCACGGGCGGCTGCTGGTGCCGGGCAGGGCGCCTCCGCGCCGGAGGCGGTTAGCGGTGGGTGAGGTAGGCGTGCATGGCGCGGTGGAGGGTTTTGTTGACGGCGCCGTGGAGGGGGAGTTCCCATTCGCCGAGGGTTTCCACGGCGTCGCCGCCGGTGCCGAGCTTCCAGCGGAGCAGGCCGTGGGCGCGGGCGGCGGGGTCGAGGTCGTCGGTCACGCCGCGCATGTCGTAGACGGCGGCGCCCATGGATTGGGCGTCGCACAGCATCCGCCACTGCAGGGCGTTGCTCGGCCGCACCTCGCGGCGGTGGTCGGCGCTGGCACCGGTCTGGTACCAGACGCGGTTGCCGTCGGGCGCCGTGAGCAGGGTGTGCGCGGCCAGCATCTCGCCCTCGTGGCGGGCGGTGTACAGCCGCATCCGGCCCGGCGCCTCGGCGTTCAGCTCCGCGTACTGCCGCTGGTAGTACTCCAGCGAGCGGCCGAGGTCGAAGCCGTCGCGCCGCTCGGTGATCCGCAGCAGATTGTGGAAGGCGGGCAGCGCCTCCGGGCCCTCGATCCGGGTGTACACCCGGGACTTGGCGGCCTTCTTGATGTTGCGCCGCCACTCCTGGTTGAGGCCGGTCCACAGGTCGTCCAGGCTCCGCCCGGCCAGCGGCACCTCGAAGACCAGCCGCGGCTGCGCGTCCCCGCCCTGGCCGTCCTCGCCGCAACGCCGCCAGCCCGCGTCGCGCAGCCGGTCGGAGACCGCGGCGCCCAGCGGCTCCACCAGATCGGGCAGCACGTCGGCGACCCGGCGGCCCGGCCCCGCCGCGTCCTTCAGGGTCCGCGCGGTCCACCGCCGGTAGGCCAGCGGCGGCCCCATCCGTACCGCGAACGCCCCCGTACCGCGCAGGTGGTCGAGGAGCGGCTCCAGCCAGCGGTCGAGCTGCGGGTCGGCCCAGTCCACCAGCGGGCCCTCCGGCAGATAGGCGAACGAGCGGCGTACGCCCGGCAGTTGCCGGAAGAGCACCAGCGCGGAGCCCACCAGCCGCTCCCGCGCGTCCACCCAGCCCAGGCTCTGCGCCTGCCAGCCGGCCTTCACCCGCGCCCAGGCCGGGGTCTGCAGGAAACTCGCGGTGTACGGGCCCGGCGCGCGCAGCAGCGCCGCGTGCACCTCGGCGGGGAGGACGCGCAGCCGCAGGGCGCTCGGCCCGGTTCGCGTGGTGTGCTCCGAACGCTGGTGAGTGGTCATCGTCAAGGCGTCGTCCTCCGCGCTGCGGGGCGGGCCTGAGTGCCCGCTCACCTGTGACACGCCTGAGAGGGCCGTCGTGTGACAGAGACTTTTCCGACACCCCCCAGCAGGCTTTTTCACTTCCGTCCCGCGAGGGCGGCGCGGCAGACTGCGCGTCTGCGCACTTCACGGCGCCACGGCGCGCCAGCGCGCGGCAGGAGCACGACCAGGGGGAAGAACGGGTGAGTTCAGCAGTGGGCGGTGGCCACGCGGTCCGCAAGGGACGCCGGGCGCACGCCCGGCAGCGCTCCACCTCGCTGCGGCGCAGCGGCGGCCTGATGATGGCCGGTTCGCTGGTGTCGCGGGCCACCGGCTTCCTGCGGCTGGCGATGATCACCGCGGCGCTCGGCACCGCCACCTACGGCGACGCGTTCGGCGTCGCCAACACCGTGCCCAACATCATCTACGCGCTGATGATCGGCGGCGCCCTCCAGTCCGTCTTCGTACCGGAACTGGTCCGCGCCGCCCGTGAACACCCCGACGGCGGCCAGGCGTACACCGACCGGCTGCTCACGCTGTGCGCGGTCGCGCTGCTGGCCATCACCGCGGTCGCCGTACTGGCCGCACCCCTGCTGGTGAGCGCCTACGCGCCCGGCTTCACCGGCGCCCAGCGCGAGCTGACCGTGGCGCTGGCCCGCTACTGCCTGCCGCAGATCCTCTTCTACGGGCTGTTCACGCTGCTCGGCCAAGTGCTGGGCGCCCGCGACAGGTTCGGCGCCATGATGTGGACCCCGGTGCTCAACAACCTCGTGGTCATCGCGGTGTTCGGGCTCTACCTGGCGGTCGCGCACGGCGCCGCGGGCCGCGGCGGGATCGGGCACGGTGACGCGCTGCTGCTCGGCCTGGGCAGCACCGCGGGGATCGCCGTCCAGGCCCTGGGCCTGGTGCCCGCGCTGCGCGGCGCGGGCTTCCGCTGGCACCCGCGCTTCGACTGGCGCGGCGCCGGGCTGACCCAGCCGATGCGGGCCGCGGTGTGGACGCTGCTGCTGGTGCTGGTCAACCAGGTCGCGTACTGGGTCGTCACCCGGCTGTCGACCTCCGCGGGCCTGCACGCCCTGCGCGGCGGCCACACCACCGGCGCGGGCTATGCCGCGTACAGCAACGCGTACAGCCTGTGGGTGGTCCCGCAGGGCATCGTCACCGTCTCGCTGGCCACCGCGCTGCTGCCGCGGATGAGCCGGGCGGCGGCCGACGGCAACCGCGCCGCGATCGGTGCCGACCTCTCCCACGGCCTGAAGGTCTCCGGCACCGCGATCGTGCCCGCCGTGCTGGCCTTCCTGGTCCTCGCCCCGCAGATCACCGGCGTCGTCTTCCAGCACGGCGCCACCACGAACGCGGACGCGGGCGCCATCGCCTGGATGCTGGTCGCCTTCGCGCTGGGACTGCCCGCCTTCGCGGGCCAGTATCTGCTGGCCCGCGGCTTCTACGCGCTCGGCGACACCCGGACGCCGTTCTTCCTCAACGTGCTGATCGCCGCGGTCAACGCGAGCGCGGCCGTGGTGAGTTACCTCACCCTCCCGGCCCGCTGGGCGGTGACCGGCATGGCGGCCGGGTACGCGCTCGCGTGCAGCGTGGGCCTGCTGACCACCGCCCGGCTGCTGCGGCGCAGGCTGCGTTGGCGGCCCCGGGTCCTCGGCCACCACCTGCGGCTGGCGGCCGCCCTCCTGCCGGGCGCCGCCCTCGCCTTGGTGGCGGCGCGGCTGAGCACGAGCCACCTCGGCACCGGCCTGGCGGGCGATCTGACCGGTCTGCTGCTGGGCATCGCGGCCCTGGTGCTCCCGGCGGTGGCGCTGGCCAGGCCGCTGGGCCTGGCCGGGCTGCTGCCGGGCCGATGAGCGGATCGGGAGGGGCCGACTCGGGAGAGGCCGACCCAGGAGGGGCCGACCAAGATTCTTCGCGGTTTTACGCATTCACCTGTCACATCCCGCCGCCCCGGCGCGTGTACCTGTTCAGGGAGGGACGAACCACATGACCGCACAGCCAGCGCCGGCTGCGGACTTCGACCAGTTCTACGCTGCCACGGCCAGGCGGATGGTGGCCGTGGTCTACGCGGTCACCGGGGATCTCGGTGAGGCGGAGGACGCGGTGCAGGAGGCGTATGCCCGGGCGTGGCAGCGGTGGGACCGGCTCACCGAGGAGGGCGACCCCGCTCCTTGGGTGCGTACGGTCGCGCTGCGGCTGGCGGTCAGCACCTGGCGGAAGGCGCGCAACAGGATGCGCGCGCACTTCCGGCACGGTCCGCCGCCGGACGCCCCGGCGCTCGCGCCGGACCGGGTCGCGCTGGTCGCCGCGCTGCGCGCGCTCGGCGACGACCAGCGGACCGCTGTGGTGATGCACCATCTCCTCGACCTGCCGGTGGAGGAGATCGCCCGTGAGACAGGAGTGTCCAGCGCAGCAGTTCGGACCCGGCTGAGCCGGGGAAGGCGTGCGCTGGGAGCCTTGTTGAAGGACGACCCCGGCGAAAGCGACGAACCCCCCGACCGCGCAACAAGCACCGAGGAGGTGCCCCTTCATGGCTGACCCGTTCGGCCGCCCCGCCGATCCGGACGCGCCGCAGGACCGCGATCCGATCGACGAGCGCTTGCGGGGACTCGCCCGCGACACCGAGTCGCTGGTGGTCCTGGCCGGACCCGCCGCCGCGCGCAGACTCGGCGAGCGGCGCAGCGCCCGCAGCAGAACCGCGGTGCTGTCGGCCGCCGTGGCGCTGGCGCTCGCCGTCGGCTCCTGGCAGTTGCTGCCGCGGCTCGGCGCGGACCCGCCCGCCACCCCGGCGAGCGGCGGCGTCAGCCCCTCGGGAACCGCGAAGACCCTCGCCGCGAAGCTGGACGCCGAACTGCTGCCCGCCAGCGCCCTCCCGCTGTATCCGAAGTGGCCCTGGCAGGTGATCCCGGCCGACAGCGCGCCGAAGATCCGCGACCTGTGCCCGGTGGCCCCTCCCGGCGGGACGACCGCCACCGCCACCCGCGCCTATGTCACCAACACCGGCGTGAGCGCGGTCTACGACCTGTACGCGTTCGACAGCTCCGTCAGCGCCTATTCGGCCATGATGAAGATGGCCGAGAACCTGAAGGCGAAGTGCGAGCTGGTGCTGACCTCGGGCACCGACGCCAAGGACCCGGCGAGCCCCGGAAGCTTCCGCGGCCAGCGCGCGGGAGCCACCGCGCAGGTCTGGCTGGACCGCCAGGGCACCTACCTCGGCGTACTCTTCCTCTTCGGTCCCGGGAACCTTCCGGGCGATAAAAGCGACCTTGTGTACGGGACCGCCGGTCCGGAACAGTGCATCACCGGGTCGCTGAACCGGCTCGCGGCCGGTGCCGGCCCCCTCGGCCGGACCGCGACCGCGGACCCGGTCTCCGTCCCCCCCACGACTCCGACCCCGCCCGGGTCGTCCGGCTCCGGGGGGACGGCCGACTCCTTCGCCCCCGGCTCCTCGGTCACCATGACCCCGTCCCCGAACCCGTCCCGATGCTGACAAGGAATTCGACTGCCGTGTACCGCATACGTATCTCCCGACCGCGGGCGCTCGCCGTGCCCGCCGTGCTGCTGGCCGTCGCGATGGGTGCCACCGCGTGCGGCGGCCACGACTCCAAGTCCTCCGGCTCCGACAACGGCAAGGGCGGCGCGGGCAAGCCCGGTTCCGCCTCCTCCGCCTCGCAGATCAGCGTCACGCCCGGCAACAGCAAGTCGGGCGTCGACCCGGCCTCCCCGGTGAAGGTGACCCTGGCCGACGGCACCCTGGGGTCCGTGACCGTCACCGCGGCGGGCAAGTCGGCGGACGGGGTGACCCCGGTCGAGGTGACCGGCGCGCTGGACGCGGCCAAGCACACCTGGACCTCGAACCGCACGATGACGCCCGGCACCGGCTACACGGTGAAGGCCACCGGCACCGACTCCTCGGGCAAGCCGACCCAGGCCACCAGCACCTTCACGACGCTGACCCTGACCGCGGCCAAGGTCAACGGCGTCACCCCGACCCCGCTGAACAACGCGGTCGTCGGCGTCGGCCTCCCGGTCTCGCTGCAGTTCGACAAGCCGGTCACCAACAAGGCGGCCGTCGAGAAGGCGCTCAGCATCACCACCACCCCCGCGGTGAAGGGCAGCTGGGGCTGGGTGCGCACCGAGACCGGCTACGACCGGGTCGACTGGCGCCCGGACGAGTACTGGAAGCCGAACACCAAGATCACCCTGACCGCGAAGCTCTCCGGTATCGACACCGGTGACGGCCGCTACCTGCGCCGGGACGTCAACGACACCTTCAGCGTCGGCCCCTCCCGGATCAGCTACGTCGACCTCAAGGCGCACACCATGCGCGTCACCGAGAACGGCGCCACCGTGAAGACCTTCAAGATCTCCGGGGGCAAGCCGTCCTTCCCGACCTGGAACGGCCAGATGGTCGTGATCAGCAAGCAGTCGACGATCCGGATGACCTCGTCGTCGGTGGGCATCGCCACCTCCAAGGACTCCTCGGACTTCTACGACAAGGACGTCCACTGGGCGGTGAACATCACCCTTTCCGGCACGTTCACCCACGCCGCCCCGTGGAACGCGGCGAAGATGGGCGTGGAGAACGCCAGCCACGGCTGCATCGGCATGAACACCGACGACGCCAAGTGGTTCTTCGACCGGGCGGTCCGCGGCGACCTGGTGATCACCTCGGGCTCCACCCGGGCAACCGTCGACAAGGGCAACGGCTACGGCGACTGGAACCTCACCGCGGACCAGTGGCACGCGCTGAGCGCTCTCGCCTGACGAGACGCATGGGCCCAGTATGTGACCGACGGGTAGGCTCAGGCGCGTGCCAAAGCCCCTGAGCCTGCCCTTCGACCCGATCGCCCGAGCCGACGAACTCTGGACCCGGCACTGGGGCGGCGTCCCGTCGATGGGCGCCATCACCTCGATCATGCGTGCCCAGCAGATCCTGCTCAGCCAGGTGGACGCGGTGGTCAGACCGTACGGCCTGACCTTCGCGCGGTACGAGGCGCTGGTGCTGCTCACCTTCTCCAAGGCCGGTGAGCTGCCGATGTCCAAGATCGGCGAGCGGCTGATGGTGCACCCCACCTCGGTCACCAACACCGTCGACCGGCTGGTGTCGGCCGGGCTGGTGGACAAGCGCCCCAACCCCAACGACGGCCGCGGCACCCTCGCCTCGATCACCGACAAGGGCCGCGAGATCGTCGAGGCCGCCACCCGCGACCTGGTCGCCATGGACTTCGGCCTGGGCGTGTACGACGACGAGGAGTGCGCGGAGATCTTCGCGCTGCTCAGGCCGCTGCGCATAGCGGCGGGCGACTTCGAGGAGAGCTGACCCCCGGGCCCGGCCCGCGGCGGCGCCGGGCGGTCCCCGAGGCGGTCCCCGGGGCGGAATTCTGGGCCCGAATCGCACCGGTTAGGCTCTTCGCATGAAATCCAGCGTGCTGACCCGCTACCGGGTGATGGCCTATGTGACGGGTGTGCTGCTGATCGCGCTCACCCTCGGCGTGATCGCCAAATACGTGCTCGACGTCAACGGCGCGGGCTCCTTCACCACGGCCGTCGGCTTCGCGCACGGCTGGCTCTACGTGGTCTACCTGGTCTTCGCCTTCGACCTCAGCTCCAAGGCGAAGTGGCCGCTGGGCAAGATGGCCTGGGTGCTGCTGGCCGGGACCGTGCCGACCGCCGCGTTCTTCGTCGAGCGCCGCGTCACCCGCGAGCTGGCGCCCAAGGTGATCACCCCGGAGAGCCCCGAGGCCGTCAAGGCCTGAGCCTGGTGGCGCCGCTCACCCCCGCGGTGAGCCGCGTCGCATCGACATTTACTTGGACGTCCTAGTAAATTCGTAGGTATGGACTCCCAAGGCATCGAGACAGGCCGCCAGCGCTGGCAGGCACGCTACGACTCCGCCCGCAAGCGGGAGGCCGACTTCAGCACGCTCTCGGGCGATCAGGTCGACCCCGTGTACGGGCCCCCGGCCGGCGCGGACGTGCCCGGCTTCGAGCGGATCGGCTGGCCCGGTGAGTACCCCTTCACCCGCGGGCTGCACCCGACCGGGTACCGGGGCCGCACCTGGACGATCCGGCAGTTCGCCGGGTTCGGCAACGCGGAGCAGACCAACGAGCGCTACAAGATGATCCTGGCCGCCGGCGGCGGCGGTCTCTCGGTCGCGTTCGACATGCCGACCCTGATGGGCCGCGACTCCGACGACGGCCGCTCGCTGGGCGAGGTCGGCCACTGCGGAGTCGCCATCGACTCGGCCGCCGACATGGAGGTCCTGTTCAAGGACATCCCGCTCGGCGACGTCACCACCTCCATGACGATCTCCGGCCCCGCCGTCCCGGTCTTCTGCATGTACCTGGTCGCCGCCGAGCGCCAGGGCGTCGACCCGGGCGTGCTCAACGGCACGCTGCAGACCGACATCTTCAAGGAGTACATCGCGCAGAAGGAGTGGCTCTTCGAGCCCGCCCCGCACCTGCGCCTGATCGGCGACCTGATGGAGCACTGCGCCGCGAACATCCCGGCGTACAAGCCGCTCTCGGTCTCCGGCTACCACATCCGCGAGGCCGGGGCGACGGCCGCGCAGGAGCTGGCGTACACCCTCGCCGACGGCTTCGGCTACGTGGAGCTGGGCCTGTCCCGCGGCCTGGACGTCAACGCCTTCGCACCCGGCCTGTCCTTCTTCTTCGACGCGCACCTGGACTTCTTCGAGGAGATCGCCAAGTTCCGCGCCGCCCGCCGGATCTGGGCCCGCTGGATGCGCGACGTCTACGGCGCCACGTCCGACAAGGCCCAGTGGCTGCGCTTCCACACCCAGACCGCCGGGGTGTCGCTGACCGCGCAGCAGCCGTACAACAACGTGGTGCGCACCGCCGTGGAGGCGCTGTCCGCGGTGCTCGGCGGCACCAACTCGCTGCACACCAACGCCCTGGACGAGACCCTGGCGCTGCCCAGCGAGCAGGCCGCGGAGATCGCGCTGCGCACCCAGCAGGTGCTGATGGAGGAGACCGGCGTCGCCAACGTGGCCGACCCTCTGGGCGGCTCCTGGTACGTGGAGGCGCTCACCGACCGGATCGAGGCGGACGCCGAGCGGATCTTCGACCGGATCAAGGCGCTGGGCGCCAAGGCCGTGCCCAGCGGCGAGCACCCGATCGGCCCGATGACCTCCGGCATCCTGCGCGGTATCGAGGACGGCTACTTCACCGGCGAGATCGCCGAGTCCGCCTTCCAGTACCAGCGCTCCCTGGAGAAGGGCGACAAGCGGGTCGTCGGCGTCAACTGCCACCACGGCTCGGTCACCGGCGACCTGGAGATCCTGCGGGTCAGCCACGAGGTCGAGCGCGAGCAGGTGCGCGACCTCGGGCACCGCAAGGCGGGCCGGGACGACGCCGCGGTGCGCGCCGGGCTGGACGCCATGCTCGCCGCCGCCCGGGCGGGCACCAACATGATCGCGCCGATGCTGGACGCGGTACGGGCCGAGGCCACCCTCGGCGAGATCTGCGACGCGCTGCGCGCCGAGTGGGGGACGTACACCGAGCCCGCCAGGTTCTGATCTTCCACCCCCTGCCGGGCTCGGTAGCCTCTACCCACCCAACCGGCCCTCCAGGGGAGGACGTTCGTGTCCCTCGAAGCGACCGTCGGCGACGACGGTTTGATCTACATCCGTGAGACGGAGCAGCCGGAGATCGTGGCCGTGACCACCCCCGCCAAGTGGGAGGCGTTCGTGAAGGGCGTCAAGGCGGGGGAGTTCGACCACTTCGTCGCCGGGGTGGAGGCGGGCGCGGACAACCCGTAGGACTCCCCGGGAATCCCCAGGGCTCCCTACGGCCGCGCGCCGCCCAGGCCCACCACGAGGAGCAGCGCGAACCGGTCCGCCCACTCCCGGTCCACCGGCGCCGCGCTGACCATCACCCGGTGCACCACCGAGCCCGCGATCACATCGAAGATCAGGTCGGTGTCGTGCGCGGCGTCGGCGGTGTCCACGGGGTCGGGCGGGATCTCACCGCGCTCCTGGGCGCGCGCCCGGCCCAGCAGCACCAGGTGCTTCTGCCGGTCGACGATCGCCTCCCTGATCCGCAGCCGCAGCGCGTCGTCGTGGGTGGCCTCGGCGACCACCGCCATCAGACCGGTCCTGATCGCCGGGCGCTCCAGCAGCTCGGCGAAGCGCAGCACCACGCCCTGGATGTCGGCCTGCAGGCTGCCGAGGTCGGGCAGTTCGAGCTGCTCCTCGAAGAGCGCCGCTATGGCGTCGACGACCAGTTCGTTCTTCCCCGCCCAGCGCCGGTAGAGGGTGGTCTTGGCGACTCCCGCGCGGGCCGCCACGTCGACCATCGTCAGGCCGCCCCAGCCCAGTTCCACCAGTGCGGTGCGGGTCGCGTCGAGGATGGCGCGGTCGGCGTCGGCACTTCTCGGGCGTCCGGTGCGTTTGTGAGAGGCGGGGAGGTGCATAAGGCGGACCATACCGGCCGGTAGGTTACGTGACGAGTGATCGGTATCACAGCGTGTGGTGGGGCGGCCGGGCAGTCCGCCAAGTTACGCTACGACCCGTAGCGAAAGCCCGTGAACCTCCGGGCCGAACGCGACAACCACATGTACGGATGGGGATCCGTACCACCAGGACTTCAGCGCACCGCGGTGCGCGCACAGGGTGCGTGACCGGCCGACGGGCCCCGCGATCCGGCGGGGATCCCGGGTCTGTGCACGCTTTGGCCGACGAGGGGGGAGGATTGGCCTCATGCAGCCACGGAACATGTCCATGAGCGGCGTGGTCGACCTCGCCGCCCTGAAGGCGGCCGGAGAGGCCAAGGCGAAGGCCGAGCAGGCCAGGGCCCGGCGACAGGACCCGGAAAACGCCGACGCCCCCGCCGCCTCCCCGCTCGTCATCGAGGTGACCGAGGAGACCTTCGAGAGCGATGTCATCCAGCGCTCCGCCGAGGTCCCCGTCGTCATCACCTTCTGGGCCGACCAGGCCGAGCAGAGCAAGCAGCTCAACGCGGTGCTGGAGCGGCTGGCGGCCGAGTACCGGGGGCGCTTCGTCCTCGCCACCGCCGAGGTCTACGCCAACCAGATGCTCTTCCAGCAGTTCGGCGTCCAGGGCGTGCCCGCGGTCTTCGCCGTGGTGGCGGGCCAGGCCATGCCGCTCTTCCAGGGGATGGCGCCCGAGGACCAGGTCACCGAGGTGCTCGACCAGCTCATCGCGGTCGCCGAGCAGCGCTTCGGCATCGTCGGCCCCGAGGTCGACGCCGACGCGGCCGCCGTCCAGGCCCCCGTCGCCCCGCCGCGGCCCGCGACCCCGCAGGAGCTGGCCCTGTCCGCCGCGCACGACGCGCTGGACGCCGGTGACCTGGGCGGCGCCATCCAGGCGTACCGCAACGTCCTGGCCGACGAACCCGCCAACGCCGAGGCCAAGCTGGGCCTGGCCCAGGCCGAACTGCTGCGCCGGGTGGCCGAGGCCGACCAGGCGAGCGTGCGGCAGGCCGCCGCGAACGCGCCGGACGACGTGCAGGCGCAGCTCGCCGCCGCCGATCTGGACCTCGTGGGCGGTCATGTCGAGGACGCCTTCGGCCGGTTGGTCGACGCCGTGCGGCGTACCGCCGGTGACGACCGCGACACCGTACGGCTGCGGCTCCTGGAGCTGTTCGAGGTGATCGGTCCCGACGATCCGCGGGTGGCGGCCGCGCGTACCGCGCTGGCCAGGGTGCTGTTCTGACCTGACTCCGGAGTCACCTCCGAGCCTCGCCACTCAGAGATTTAGCGACATGGCGGCCGCACTTTATCAAACCGTGATAATGGGCGGCCGCTGTCACGTCCGGTGAGGATTCGTCACCAGTTCGGTAGGCGATGTTCACCTTTGCCGGATTTTCATCCCGGCCTCTCAACTACCCAGTGTGAGATTACTCCGCGTGGCGATCATGCCTGCGACACCCATCCGTTACTCGCTAGTAATGATGCCCCTTGTGCCCGGCCCCGGAATGGACCACGATCGGCCAAGCTCGGTCCGTTGCCACAGCCCGACCGCCAGTCGGCGCCACGGTGTACGGGTCCCCGCCGAGTGGGGGTGCGCGGCACCATGCCGCCGCCTCGGGACAGGGGGGTCTTCGCCTACCGGTGGAGCCTGTCCAGCAGGTTGCGCGAGAGCGTGGCCAGTGGTTGTCGCTCGGGGGTGATCGCCGAAGACTCGGACGCCGCCGTCCGCAATTCCCCCCAGGGGAGGACGGTTTCCCCGATCACGGCGCTCTCCTTCCCGAGGACGTAGCACTTCTCCCATCCCAGGCCCGGACCCGAACACCCCGGCCGGAGATGTACGTCCGAGAAGGAGGAAAGTCATGGAGTCGCTCGTTCGTGGCGGTACCAGATGGAGGCGGTTCGCCGTCGTCATGGTGCCGAGTGTCGCGGCTACGGCCGCGATAGGTGTCGCGCTCGCCCAGGGTGCGCTCGCCGCGTCCTTCAGCGTGTCCGGCCAGGAGTTCAAGGTCAGCGCGGAGACCCTGCACGGTGAGGGTTTCGTGCAGTACGGCGCGATCGACATTCAGCACGGCGGCAAGCCGATCCCGGTCGCGGTCTCGGCGTTCACCGACGCCACGATCACCGGCCTGTGCCAGTCCGTGGTCGTCCCGACGCCGATCGGTGACGTCACGCTGAAGCTGACCGCCGGCAACGGCGGCAAGAAGGTCACCGCGCACAACCTGTACATCGACCTCGATCAGCTGGACGCCGACGCGACGTTCAACGAGATCAACATCGGTGTCGCGGCCGGAGACAGCACCAAGGGTCCTGGAGTCAAGGACCTGGACAAGACCGACCCGGGTTCGTTCGCGCAGGAGGCCAAGTCGGCCGACCTGACGGGCGTGAAGCAGACCGCCTGGGCCACCAGCGCGGGCACCTTCAAGCTCGCGGGCCTGAGCCTCGGTGTGCACAAGGGCTCCGGCTCTGGGGTGGAGTGCTACTAAGCACCGCCTGAGTGGTCCGGGTGAGCCGCGCGGGACGCGGCTCACCCGGGGCCACGGATTTTCTCTCAGCAAAAAGCCAGTCCCAGGGAGCTGTTTTCTATGAGCGCCGAGTCAACAGGACTGCGTGCCCCGATCCGTCACTGGCGTCTGTCGTTCCGCCACTGGCGATGGGGACGGCCTTTCTGGGCGGGTCTGCTGACCCTCCTGGCGGGGCTGCCGATCGCGTACTTCCCGTACGCGAATCTCACGCTCGGCCAACTGACCGTCCGGATGGCGACGACCGCGGGCTCCGGCTCGCTGATCATCGGCGTCCTGCTGTTCGTGCTCGGCCTGACCATGTGGTTCCAGAACGCGGTACGGATCTTCGCCGGTGTTGCGACGATCCTGCTCGCGCTGGTCTCGCTCGTGGTCTCCAACTTCGGCGGCTTCCTGATCGGCTTCCTGCTGGCACTGCTCGGCGGCGCGCTCGCCGTGGCCTGGGCGCCCGGCGTCCCGGCGACGGACACCCCGGAGGAGAAGGCGGAGCTGCCCGACGGCGCCCCGCACTCCGACGGTGGCGAGGCCCTGCCCACCGTGCCCGCGCAGTCGTACGACCCGATGGAGCCGTACGGCCTGCCCGAGCCGGTCCACGCGGGCGGACAGCCCGACGAAGAGACCACCGAGGAGAACGGGAGGCACCGTGCTGGGTGACGAGGCTCAGCCGGCCGAGAGCGACGGGTCCCGTAACAGGGCGACCTCCGGACCGCGCCACGCGGCCCCGCGGAAGTCGCTGCTGACCAAACTGCACGTGCCTGCCGGGAAGGCGGTGGCTCTGGCCGCCATGCCCACGGCCGTGCTGATGGGTATGGGCTTCACCCCGCACCTCGCGCAGGCCGACGAGATGCCCAAGAACCCGTTCAAAGCCGGTCCCTGTGTGAGCCAGTCGGACACCCCGACGCCGTCCTCGACGGACAAGGCGACCACGGGCAAGTCCGCGGACAAGCCGGCGGACACGTCCGGCACGTCGACCGGGAAGACGGCGTCGCCCAAACCGACCGCCAGCCCGAGCCCTTCGGGGAGCACGGACACGCCGAAGCCGGACCCCAGCACCACCACGGCGCCGCAGCCGGACCCCAAGTCCGCGCCCACCACGGCTCCCAGCGCCACGCCCAGCCCCACCGCGAGCCCGAAGAAGAGCGTCAACCCGCTGGACCCGCTGGGTCTCGGCGACGTGCTCAAGGGTCTGCTGGGCGGCAACACCTCGACGCCCACCACCAAGGCGCCGGACCCGGCTCCGAGCACCGCGACGCCGAAGCCCAGTGCCTCGCCGTCCGCCGGCACGACCGCCAAGGCCCCGGCCGCCGATCCGCTGAGCACGGCGGGCAAGACGGTCAAGGACACCGTGGACGGCGTCACAGGAGCCGCCAAGAAGGCCGTCAAGGGCGCCCAGGACGCCACGGGAAGCACCGTGGCACCCAAGGCGACCACCACGGCCCCCAGCGGCTCCAGCGGCCCGCAGGCGTATCCGTGCCCGAGCTACGACGCGAAGGCGCTCGCCGCCGCGAAGACCGAGTCCGGTATCCCGCTGCTGCCCGACGCGCCCTGGACGCTGAAGAGTTCGATGCTCACGCTGCACGGCCTGGCGTACGACGGCATCGTCCAGGTCCGCACCTGGAACGGCACCGTGAAGGACGTCCTGAAGTTCACCGCCAGCGGCGTCGACATCAAGGACCTCTTCCAGAGCGTGGAGGGCCCGCAGGGCGGCCACACCTTCGTCAAGGCCCGCTCGGGATCGACCTCGACCATCCGCAACGGCACGGTGACCATGTACACCGAGTCGCTCAGCGGCAATCTGCTCGGCCTGATCCCGATCACCTTCACGCCGAAGGCGCCGCCGCCGCTGACGCTGCCCGAGCTGTTCTTCACCAACGTCACGGTGATCCAGGCCGGACAGTTCGGCGGGGACCTGCACGTGCCCGGGATGCAGGTGCTGCCCAACCAGCCCTGACCGGCACGGAACACGTACCAACGCCGCGCGGCCCGCGCCCCTTGAAGAAGGGGGACGGGCCGCGCGGCGTTTCAGGTCCTGGCGTCAGTTGCCCAGGTGGTGGACCCGGACCATGTTGGTGGTGCCGGGGATGCCGGGGGGCGAACCGGCGGTGATGATCACCGTGTCGCCCTTGCCGTACTCGGTGAGCTTGAGCATCTCGCGGTCCACCAGCTCGACCATGGCGTCGGTGTTGTCCACGTGCTCCACCACGAAGGATTCCACGCCCCAGGTCAGCGCGAGCTGGTTGCGGGTCGAGGGGTCGGTGGTGAAGGCCAGCACCGGCGCCGGGACGCGGTAGCGGGCCAGCCGGCGGGCGGTGTCACCGGACTTGGTGAACGCCACCAGCGCCTTGCCGTCGAGGAAGTCGCCCAGCTCGGCCGCGGCGCGGGCCACGGCGCCGCCCTGGGTACGCGGCTTCTTGCCGGGGGCCAGCGGCTGCAGGCCGCGGCAGAGCAGCTCCTCCTCGGCGGCCTCGACGATCTTCGACATCGTCTTGACCGTCTCGATCGGGTACTTGCCGACCGAGGACTCGGCGGACAGCATGACCGCGTCCGCGCCGTCCAGGATCGCGTTGGCCACGTCGGACGCCTCGGCGCGGGTCGGCCGGGAGTTGGTGATCATCGACTCCATCATCTGGGTCGCCACGATCACCGGCTTCGCGTTACGGCGGCACATCTCGACCAGCCGCTTCTGCACGACCGGCACCTTCTCCAGCGGGTACTCCACGGCGAGGTCGCCGCGGGCCACCATCACCGCGTCGAACGCCATGACGACGCTCTCCATGTTGTCGACCGCCTGCGGCTTCTCCACCTTGGCGATGACCGGGACGCGCACGCCCTCCTCGTCCATGACGCGGTGCACGTCGCGGACGTCCTTGGCGTCGCGCACGAAGGACAGCGCCACCATGTCGACACCCAGGTGCAGGGCGAACCTGAGGTCCTCGATGTCCTTCTCGGACAGCGCGGGCACGTTCACCGCGGCGCCCGGCAGGTTGATGCCCTTGTGGTCGGAGATGACCCCGCCCTCGACGACCAGCGAGCGGACCCGCGGGCCCTCGACCTCGATGACGCGCAGCGCCACGTTGCCGTCGTTGATCAGGATCGGGTCGCCCTTGGAGACGTCACCGGGCAGGCCCTTGTACGTGGTGCCGCAGATCGACTTGTCGCCCGGCACGTCCTCGGTGGTGATGGTGAACTCGTCGCCCGCCACCAGCTCGACCGGCCCGTCGGCGAACTTGGCGAGGCGGATCTTGGGGCCCTGGAGGTCGGCCAGCACGCCGATCGCCCGTCCGGTCTCGGCGGCGATCTTGCGGACGCGCTGGTAGCGCTCCTCGTGGTCGGCGTGGCTGCCGTGGCTGAAGTTCAGGCGTGCCACGTTCATGCCCGCCTCGACCAGTGACTTGAGCTGGTCATAGGAGTCGACGGCGGGACCCAGGGTACAGACGATCTTGGCTCGGCGCATGGGCGCTATCCTATCGGTTTGTTCCGCTCCGGAATATTCCAGGGGCGTCGTGGCTGTGGGACGGTCAACCGCGAGCCAGTGAGTAAGTATCGCGGGCAATCTCCAGCTCTTCGTCGGTGGGGACCACCGCGACGGCCACTCGGGACGAATCCGCCGAGATCAACCGTGCGCCAGAGCCCCGTACGGCATTGCGAACCGAGTCCATCCTGACACCCAGATTGTCCAGACCCAACAAAGCCGCTTCGCGAACAGCCGCCGAATTCTCGCCCACGCCCGCCGTGAAGGCGATCGCGTCCACCCGGCCCAGCACCGCCATGAAGGCGCCGATGTAGCGGCGCAGCCGGTGCGTGTAGACGTCGAAGGCGAGTTGGGCGGCACTGTCGCCCTCCGCCATCCGGCGGCCGATCTCCCGCATGTCGTTGTCGCCGCACAGCCCGAGCAGCCCGCTGCGCTTGTTCAGCAGGGTGTCGATCTCGTCGGTGCCCATGCCGCCGACCCGCTCCAGATGGAAGACCACCGCCGGGTCGACGTCGCCGGAGCGGGTGCCCATGACCAGGCCCTCCAGCGGGGTCAGCCCCATCGAGGTGTCCACGCACACCCCGCCGCGCACCGCCGACGCCGAGGCGCCGTTGCCCAGGTGCAGCACGATCACGTTGGTGTCGGCCGGTGTGCGGCCGAGCAGCGCGGCGGTCGCCCGGGAGACATAGGCGTGCGAGGTGCCGTGGAAGCCGTAGCGGCGGATGCCGTAGCGGTCGGCGGTCGCCAGGTCGATCGCGTACCGGGCCGCCGCCTCCGGGAGGGTGGCGTGGAAGGCGGTGTCGAAGACCGCCACCTGCGGCAGATCGGGCCGCAGTTCACGGGCCACCCGGATGCCGGTGATGTTCGCCGGATTGTGCAGAGGTGCCAGTGGCACCAGGTCCTCGATGGCGGCGACCACCTCGTCGGTGATCAGCGTCGGCGCCGTGAAGCGGGTGCCGCCGTGCACCACCCGGTGCCCCACCGCGGCCAGCCGCGGGGAGTCCAGGCCGAGACCCCGCCCGGCCAGCTCGCGGGAGACCTCGTCCAGGGCCGCCGTGTGGTCCGCCGCCCCGCCCGGCTCGCCGATCCGCTCCACCACACCGGACGCCAGGCGGGACCGGTCGGTCATGTCCAGGAGCTGGTACTTGACCGACGAGGAGCCGGAGTTGAGCACCAGCACCCAGGTGGCCGTGGCGTCCCCGCCTCGGGTGTCGGTGCCGGTCACGCGTGCTCCCCCTGGGCCTGGATCGCCGTGATGGCGACGGTGTTGACGATGTCCTGGACCAGCGCCCCGCGCGACAGGTCGTTGACCGGCTTGCGCAGGCCCTGCAGGACCGGGCCGACCGCGACGGCGCCCGCCGAGCGCTGGACCGCCTTGTAGGTGTTGTTGCCGGTGTTCAGATCGGGGAAGACCAGCACGGTCGCCTGCCCCGCCACCGCCGAGCCCGGCATCTTCGTGGCCGCCACCGACGGCGCCACGGCCGCGTCGTACTGGATCGGGCCCTCCACCAGCAGGTCGGGGCGGCGCTCGCGGACCAGGTCGGTCGCGGCCCGCACCTTGTCGACGTCCGCGCCCGAGCCCGAGGTGCCGGTGGAGTACGACAGCATGGCGATCCGCGGCCGCACGTCGAAGCGGGCCGCGGTGCCCGCCGCCTGGATCGCGATGTCGGCGAGCTGCTCGGCGTCCGGGTCCGGGTTGACCGCGCAGTCGCCGTAGACGAGCACCTTGTCGGCCAGGCACATGAAGAACACCGACGAGACGATCGCCGCGTCTGCGCGGGTCTTGATGATCTCGAACGCCGGGCGGATCGTCGCGGCCGTGGAGTGCACCGCGCCCGACACCATGCCGTCCGCGAGCCCCTCCTGGACCATCAGGGTGCCGAAGTACGACACGTCGGCGACCACGTCGTACGCCAGTTCGTAGCTGACGCCCTTGTGGGCGCGCAGCTTCGCGTACAGCTCGGCGAAGCGCTCGCGCAGCGGCGAGGTCTGCGGGTCGATGACGGTCACGCCCTCGTGGTCGAGGCTGATGCCGAGGTCGGCCGCCTTCTTGCGGATCGCGTCCTCCTCGCCGAGCAGCGTCAGATCGCAGACACCGCGGCGCAGCAGCACCTCGGCGGCCCGCAGGATCCGCTCCTCGCCGCCCTCCGGCAGCACGATCCGCCGCCGCACCGCCCGCGCCCGCTCCAGCAGCGCGTGCTCGAACATCATCGGGGTGACCCGCTCGGACCTGGCCACCGACAGCCGCTCGGTCAGCTCGGCGGTGTCCACATGGGTCTCGAACAGGCCGAGCGCGGTCTCCGCCTTGCGCGGGGTGCCCGCGCCCAGCTTGCCGTCCAGCGCGAAGAGCCCGGCGGCGGTCGGGAAGGAGCCGGTGGGCACCGCGAGCACCGGGGTGCCCGGGGCCAGCCGCCCGGCCAGCGCCAGGATGTCGGGGCCGGGGCGCTCGTCCAGCGTCAGCAGCAGCCCGGCGATCGGTGGCGAGCCCGCCGAGTGCGCGGCCAGCGCGCCGATGATCAGATCGGCCCGGTCGCCCGGGGTCACCACCACACAGCCGGTGGTCAGCTTCGGCAGGAACGTCGGCAGCATCGCCCCGCCGAAGACAAAGTCCAGCGCGTCCCTGGCCAGCCCCGCCTCGTCGCCCAGCAGCACCTCGGCGCCGAGCGTCTCCACGATCTGCGCCACCGTCGGCGCGGACAGCGCGGGCTCGTCGGGCAGCACGTACACCGGTACGTCCGGGGTGCGGACCAGCCGCTGCGCCGCCTCGGTGACCTCGGCCGGGTCCACCCGGTTGGCGATCATCGCGATCACGTCGCAGCCCAGGTTGGTGTACGCGTGGTGGGCGTTGCGCACCTCGGCCACCACGGACTCCGCCGACTGCTCCCGGCCGCCTATCACCGCGATGACGCCGGCTCCGCACTCGTTGGCCAGCCGCGCGTTCACCCCGAGCTCCGCCGGGAGGTTGGTGCCCGCGAAGTCCGAACCGAGGATCAGTACGGTGTCGTACTCCTCGGCGACCCGCAGATAGCCCTCCACCAGGCGGGCGGTCAGCGCCTCCTGGCCCTCGTCCGCCTGCAGCTCGGCGGCCTCCTCGTACCCCATCCCGTACACGCTCGCCGCGTCCTGCGTCAGGCGGTACCGGCTGCGCAGCAGCTCGAAAATACGGTCCGGTGTGTCATGGACCAGCGGCCGGTACACCCCCACGCGGTCGACCTGGCGGGTCAGCAGCTCCATGACCCCCAGCTCCACGACCTGGCGGCCGTCGCCGCGGCCGATCCCCGTCACATAGACGCTGCGCGTCACCCGCGTCCTCCCTTCAACCGTCCTCCCCAGACGCTAACGCCCTCCCGGCGGGTCTGCGCGGGGTGCCCCCGCGGAAGTCCAGGCACCGGAGGTGCCCCGTAGGGGCGCGGGGAACTGCGCGACCAGCCGTCGCGTGGCTGCAGGTCACCACCGGCCCCAATGGGGCAGACGCGTTGTCTTCGGGCCACCGGCCGGTGGGGGCGGGCCGCGCAGTTCCCCGCGCCCCTTCGGGGCACTCCGGTCGCGCCCCGAAGCGAAACCGCGCCCTGACGGGGCACCGTCGTCCGTGGGGGCGCCGTCGTAACCCGCGCCGGAGGCGGCGTGCACGTAGAGTGAGGGGGGACGACGGAGGAGGCTCGGGACGTGGAGATCCTGGCGACCGGGGTGCAGCGCGACGAGCGCCCCCTGCTGGAAGCAGCCTTTGCCGGGAGGCACGAGATCCGGTGCCTGGAGACGTTCCTGACGCCGGACACGCTGCCGCTGGCAGCAGGGTACGAAGCCGTGTCGACCAGCGTGAACGCAGTGCTGGACGCACCCGTGCTGGAAGCACTCGTGCGAGGCGGGACGAAACTGATCTCGCAGCGGTCGACGGGTTACAACAACATCGACCTGGCCCACGCGGAGCGCCTCGGGATGACGGTGGCGCGCGTCGCCCACTACTCACCGTATGCGGTGGCCGAGTTCGCCTGGACGCTGGCGATGGCGCTGAACCGCAGGATCGTGCGGGCGGCGAGCCGTACGAGGGACTTCGACTTCCGGCTGGACGGACTGCTGGGCCGGGACTTCCACGGCCGTACCGTCGGCGTGGTCGGCACCGGCCGCATCGGCACCGCGTTCACCGCGATCGCGGGCGGCTTCGGCATGCGGATGCTCGGCTGGGACATCAACCCCAACCCGGCCTGCGTCGAACTGGGCATGGAGTACGTGGAGTTGGACCGGCTGTTCCGCGAGGCCGACCTGATCAGCCTGCACGTGCCGCTGATGCCCTCCACCCACCACCTCATCGGCGAGCGCCGGCTGGCGCTGATGAAGGACGACGTGATCCTGGTCAACTCCAGCCGCGGCGGCCTGATCGACTCGGCCGCGCTGGTCGAGACGCTGCGCGAGGGCCGGCTCGGCGGGGTGGGCCTTGACGTGTACGAGGAGGAGGCCGGGGTCTTCTTCTACGACAAGTCGCTGGAGGTGATGACGGACGACACCCTCGCCCGGCTGCTGACCTTCACCAATGTGCTGATCACCTCCCACCAGGCGTACTTCACCGTCGACGCGCTCGACGAGATCATCGCGGCGACCGTGCGCAACGTCGACGACTACGTGGCGGGCCGGATCACCGAGTGCACGCTGATTCCCCGGCCCTGACCCCTTACGGAGACACACGCCCATGCGCATCGGAGTCCTCACCGCCGGCGGCGACTGCCCCGGGCTGAACGCCGTGATCCGGTCGGTCGTGCACCGGGCGCTCACCGGCTACGGCGACGAGGTCATCGGCTTCGAGGACGGCTTCCTCGGGCTGCTCGAAGGGCGCTTCCGGCCGCTGGACCTCAACTCGGTCAGCGGCATCCTGGCCCGCGGCGGCACCATCCTCGGCTCTGCCCGGCTGGAACGCGCCCGGCTGCGGGAGGCGGCGTACAACGCCGACGAGATGTGCGCCCGGTACGGCATCGACGTGCTGATCCCGATCGGCGGCGAGGGGACGCTGACCGCCGCCCGGATGCTGTCCGAGGCCGGGATGCCGGTGGTGGGCGTCCCCAAGACCATCGACAACGACATCAACGGCACCGACCGCACCTTCGGGTTCGACACCGCCGTCACCGTCGCCACCGAGGCGATCGACCGGCTCAAGACCACCGCGGAATCCCACCAGCGCGTCATGGTGGTGGAGGTGATGGGCCGTCACGCCGGGTGGATCGCGCTGGAGGCGGGCATGGCGGGCGGCGCGCACGGCATCTGCGTCCCCGAACGCCCCTTCGAGCCCGAGGACTTGGTGGCGATGGTCGGCAAACGCTTCTCGCGCGGCAAGAAGTTCGCCGTCGTCTGCGTCGCCGAGGGCGCGCACCCGGCCAAGGGCAGCATGGACTACGGCGTCGGCGAGATCGACAAGTTCGGTCACGAGCGGTTCACCGGCATCGGCACCACGCTCGCCGAGGAGCTGGAGGCGCGGCTCGGCAAGGAGGCCCGGCCGGTCATCCTCGGTCATGTCCAGCGCGGTGGTGTCCCGACCGCGTACGACAGGGTGCTGGCCACCCGCTTCGGCTGGCACGCGGTGGAGGCGGCCCACAAGGGAGAGTTCGGGCAGATGACCGCGCTGATCGGCACCACGGTCTCGATGGTGCCGCTGGCCGACGCGGTCACCCATCTCAAGACGGTGCCGGAGCACCGGATGGAGGAGGCCGAGTCGGTCTTCTGACCCCGGGCCGCGGGGCGTTGGGGCTGGAGCGCCCCCGGACCGGCTGCTCGCGGGACCGGTCCGGGGGCGGTGGGTGGGGCGGGCGCCTGGCGGGGCGCCGCTGCCGAGGTCAGCCGGTGTAGGCGGCCAGGGCCTTGGTGAAGTCGTACGTGTTCTGCGAGATGCCGCTGCAGGTGTCGCCCGCGGACTCGCCGGAACCGCACTTGCGGTCGCGGTTGACCGCCCAGAAGCTGACCCGGGCCAGGTGGTGGCTCGCGGCGTAGGACACGATCGACTTGAAGTTCGACAGTGAGACCGTCTCGCCGGAGCTGTCGGTCTTTCCGTTCATCGAGGACAGCCCGACCTTGCGGTAGGCGGCGTCCGAGGACAGCCCGTACGCACTGGCCACGGCGTTCTTCAGGCCGTCCACCGCGGACTTGGTGGTGGCCAGCATGTCGGTGGTGCCGCCCTGGTCGTAGTCGAACGGCATGACCGCCCAGGCGTCGATGTTCAGCCCGGCCGCGGCGCCCTTCTTGATCAGGTCCTTGCCCGCCGAGTCGGGGCCGGTGGGCGTGGTGCCGAAGGTGACGTAGATCTTCAGCCCGCTGTTGTTGGCGCGCACCGTCTTGAGCGCGTCGACCACCCGCTGCCGTACCGTCGAGCTGCTGAACTCGCCCGCCTCGATGTCGATGTCGATCGACTTGAGCGAGTAGGCGTTGATCACCTTCTGGTACGCACCGGCGAGCGCCGAGGCCGAACTGCACTTCTGGCCCAGCTTGTTGCCGCTGTAGCCGCCGAAGGAGACCGTGACGTCGCCGCCCGCGTTGCGTATCGCGTTGATCGTCGACTGGTCGGTGCCGCCGGTGAGCGCGCGGGTGCCGTCCCACTTGGGGTTGCAGCCGCCGTCGGACAGGACGAAGGCCATCGTGAACTGCTTGATGCCGGTCGCGGACATCACCGAGGTGGCCGACGGCGGGTTGCCCCAGCCGAGGTAGAGGTACGGGGCGGCGGCGCCGCTGGGCAGCGCGGTGGCGGCCGCGTGCGCGGAACCCGCGGTGGAGGTGACGCCGAGCGCGACCGCGGCGGCCAGCCCCGCGGCGGCGGCGACGGCGATCCTGCGGGTACGGGAGTCGAGGGAGGAACCGAGGGGACGGGACATGGGGGGAGTCCTTGCCGTGAGCGGGGGAGTGGTGCTCCAAGGGCGTTGCGGGAACGCTAGTGCGGCGGCGTGTCCCGGACAAGGACTTTGGTTAGGAAAGTTTCCTGTTCTGAAAAATCGGCCCCGGCGCCGGAGTTGGGGCCGGCTACCGCGGGGCGTCCCGCAGCGCCGCCCAGAAGCGTTCCACCACACCGTCGAGGAAGTCCCGGCCCTCGGCACCGTCCGACGCGCTCGCCCCGGGCGAACCCCAGTTGAGCGTGGCCACCATCAGCGACTGGTACTCCGCGTGCATCTGCCGCAGCGCGGCCGTCACCCGCTCACGGGGGACCGGCACCAGCGCCCCCACCGGGCGGACGTACGCCTGCCAGCGGGTGCCGAGCGCCTCGCGCAGCAGCTCGGCCAGCCGTGGCTCCTTGCCGGTGACCGTGAGCAGGGCCGGTGCGGTGAGCCCGAGGGCGACGGCGAGGGCCGCGGTCTGCCGGGCGTTGCCCGACCACTCGGCGCGCGCCTCCATCCGCTCGTAGTCGGCGCCGCTCATGCCGATCGCCCGCGCCAGGTCGCTCGGCGCCATACCGCGGGCCAGCCGGTGCTCCAGCAGGGTCCGCGGCACCGTCATCAGCTCGGCGGGGGAGCACCACAGCGCCCCGGCCAGCGCCCCGAGCTCTGCCCCGGTCGGCACCGCCTCACCACGCTCCCAGGCCGCGACCGTCTCCGGCCGCACCGGCAGTCCGTACGACACGCGCATGGCATGGGCGACATGGCCGTGGGCCATGCCGAGCTGGGCTCGCAGCCGCCGGATCGCCGTGCCGTCGAACGGCAGCGGGGGCGGCTGCCCTGAGGAGGGTCTTCGCACCAGCCCAGGCTAGGAGCGACCGCGGCCCGCCTCGTATGGTGCGGTCCGACGAAGCCGCGGCGCTCCGGGCATACGAACCTACGACGGCCGCAACCAGAGGGTCGCCAGGGGCGGCAGGGTCAGCGAGACACTGTGCGAGCGGCCGTGCGCCGCCACCGGCTCGCTCTTCACCGGTTCCGCCGCCACCACCCCGCTGCCCCCGTACCGTGCGTCGTCGGTGTTCAGCACCGGCCGCCACACGACGTCGGGGGAGCCCAGCCGGTAGTTCTCCCGGACCACCGGGGAGAAGTTGCTGACGCACAGCAGCGGGGAGCCGTCGGCGTCGAAGCGCAGGAAGGAGAAGGTGTTGTCCTCCGCCGCGCCGCCGTCGATCCAGGCGAAGCCGCCCGGGTCGGTGTCGCGCTGCCACAGCGCGGGCGTGTCCCGGTAGACCGCGTTCAGGTCGCGGACCAGGTCGCGCACCCCGCGGTGGTCGGCCGCCGCCGGATACGCCTCGTCCAGCAGCCACCAGTCCGGGCCGTGCTCGTGCGACCACTCGGCGCCCTGCGCGAACTCCTGCCCCATGAAGAGCAGTTGCTTGCCGGGGTGGGCCCACATGAAGCCCAGGTACGCCCGTTCGGTGGCGCGCTGCTGCCACCAGTCGCCGGGCATCTTGCTCACCAGCGCGCCCTTGCCGTGCACCACCTCGTCGTGCGAGATGGGCAGCACGTAGTTCTCGCTGTACGCGTACACCATCGAGAACGTCATCTCGTGGTGGTGGTACTTGCGGTGCACCGGCTCGTGCGCCGCGTAGCCCAGCGAGTCGTGCATCCAGCCCATGTTCCACTTCAGGCCGAAGCCGAGGCCGCCGAAGCCGGTGGGGCCCACGTGGTGGGTGGCGCGGGTGACGCCGTCCCAGGCGGTGGACTCCTCGGCGATCGTCACCACGCCCGGGCAGCGCCGGTAGACGGTGGCGTTCATCTCCTGCAGGAACGCCACCGCGTCCAGGTTCTCCCGGCCGCCGTGGATGTTGGGGGTCCACTCGCCGCCCTCGCGGGAGTAGTCGAGGTAGAGCATCGAGGCGACCGCGTCGACCCGCAGGCCGTCGATGTGGAACTCCTCGCACCAGTACACGGCGTTGGCCACCAGGAAGTTGCGCACCTCGGTACGGCCGAAGTCGAACTCCAGGGTGCCCCAGTCCGGGTGCTCGGCACGGTTGGGGTCCGCGTGCTCGTACAGCGGCGCCCCGTCGAAGCGGGCCAGCGCCCAGTCGTCCTTCGGGAAGTGCGCGGGCACCCAGTCCATGATCACGCCGATGCCCGCGCGGTGCAGCGCGTCCACCAGGAAGCGGAAGTCGTCCGGCGAGCCGAGGCGGGAGGTCGGCGCGTAGTACGAGGTGACCTGGTAGCCCCAGGAGCCGCCGAAGGGGTGCTCGGCGACCGGCATCAACTCCACGTGCGTGAAGCCGAGTTCCTTCACGTACGCGGGAAGCTGCTCGGCCAGCTCGCGGTAGGACAGCCCCGGGCGCCAGGAGGCGAGGTGCACCTCGTAGACGGAGAAGGGCGCGCGGTGCACCGGGGTCGCGCCGCGGCGCGCCAGCCACTCCTGGTCGGTCCATGTGTAGTGCGAGTCGGTGACGACGGAGGCGGTGGCCGGGGGGATCTCGGTGGCGCGGGCCATCGGGTCGGCCTTCATGCCGCGCGAGCCGTCGCCGCGGGTGATCTCGTACTTGTACGTGGTGCCCTCGGCGACGCCCGGCACGAACAGCTCCCACACGCCGGAGGAGCCCAGCGAGCGCATCGGGAAGCCGGTGCCGTCCCAGTAGTTGAAGTCACCGGCGATCCGCACCCCGCGGGCGTTGGGCGCCCACACCGCGAACCGGGTGCCGGTCACCCCGCCGTGCGTCATCGGGCGCGACCCGAGGGCCTTCCACAGCTCCTCGTGCCGGCCCTCGCCGATCAGGTGCAGGTCGAGTTCGCCGAGCGACGGCAGGAGGCGGTAGGGGTCGTCGACCGTGTGCTCGCCGTCGTCGTACGTCACCGCCAGCCGGTACGCCGGGATCTCCGTCAGCGGCAGCACCGCCGAGAAGAGGCCGTCGGCCTCGTCCTTCAACTCCGCCCGCAGGCCGTTCGCGACCACCGCGACCGCCGTCGCGTACGGGCGCAGCGCGGTGAAGCGGATGCCTCCCGGCTCGGGGTGCGCGCCCAGCAGGCTGTGCGGGTCATGGTGCGCGCCGTTCAGCAACCGCCACCTCTCGTCCGCCCCGAGGTGCCCCTTCGGGGCGGAGGACGACCGCCCCGAAGGGGCGCGGGGAACTGCGCGCTCGGCCACAGCGGCGGGTTGCTCGGGGACGGGCCCCGAGTGGCTCTCTCTGCCGGTGGTGGACGAAGGGGCCGCGGGGGCGCCGCGCCCGGGGGCTTCCGCCCCCAAGGGGGCGCTGGTGTTGTCGCCGGACCGTGCGGCGGTCGTGGGTTGCTCGCGCAGTTCCCCGCGCCCCTTCGGGGCACTCCCGGCTGGGGCGGGGGGTGCGACGTGCCCCGGGGCCGCACCTGCGGGGGCCTCTTCCCCGCGCCCCTTCGGGGCACTTACGGGGTGCCCGGGGGCGGTGGGGGAGGCAGAAGGGTGCGGGGTTGCGGCGTCGTAGCCGCGGGCGGCCGCTTCGGGGAGGGTGCCCGCCGGGGGGAGGGTGCCCGCGGGGGGACGGGGGGTCGGGTCGTCGGGGGGTGTCACGGAGTGATCTCCTCAGGGCGCGGGCGGAGCGGCGGTGGCGAGGCGGGCGAGGGCGGAGAGCGGGATGGGGAGCCAGGCAGGGCGGTGACGGGCTTCGTACCGCGCCTCGTACACCGCCTTGTCGGTCTCGAAAGCCCGTATCAGGACCGGTTGTTGCCGCGGGTCGATCCCGGCGACCTCCGCGTACCCGGAGCAGTACGCGTCGCGGTGCCGGGCCGCCCAGGGCCCGTTGCCGCTGTGGTGGGCCGCGTAGTCGAACGACCGCAGCATCCCGGCGACGTCCTGCACCGGTGGCGCGGGGCGCCGCCGGTCGGCCAGCGGCCGGGCCGGCTCCCCCTCGAAGTCGATCAGCACCCACTCCCCGTCGGGGCCGCGCAGCGCCTGCCCCAGGTGCAGGTCGCCGTGGATCCGCTGGGCGGTCACCGGCCCCGCCGTACCGCCGCCGGCGCCGAGCCGGGCCAGGTCGTCGAAGGCCGAGCGCAGCGCCCCGGCGTACGGCCGTACCGACGGCACCTCGGCCGCCGTCTCGTCCAGCCGTCGCGTCATCGCCGCGGCGATACGTTCCAGCGCGGGGCCGTCCAGCCGCTCCACGGGCAGCGCGTCCGCCAGCGCGGCGTGCACCTCGGCCGTGGCGCGGCCCAGCGCGGCCGCCTCGGCGCGGAAGTCGCCGTCCTCGGCCACCGAGGCCAGCGCCAGCGCCCAGCCGTCGGACGAGCCCGGCAGGAAGCGCTGGAGCACGCCGAGCGTGACCGGCTCGGCCGGGCCGTCCGCCGTCCCCTCCGCGTCCGCGGGCAGCGCGGGCAGCCCCTCGAACCAGGCCACCGGTTCCGCGACCCGCCGTGACCTCTTCCTGGCCAGCGCGAGCGACAGCTCCAGGTCCGGGTTGGTGCCCGGCGACACCCGGCGGAACAGCTTCAGGATGAACGCGTCGCCGTACACCACCGAGGTGTTGGACTGCTCGGCGGTGGAGACCCGCGGGGCGAGACCCGGCGGGAAGGACACCTCCGGCTCCGCGGTGAAGCGCAGCCGCCCGATCCGGCCCGGCAGCCGCAGCCGTTCCAGCAGCAGCGCGGCCAGCCGCGGGTCGTGCGGCGCGTCATAGAGCGTCAGCCCGTCGTACGGCCCGCCGACCGCGGGGCCGAGCGCGGCCCGCACCAGGGCGGAGGGCAGCAGCGGATGGGCGCCCAGCAGCAGTTGGTAGCAGTCCGCGGGCCTGCCCGGCTGTTCCACGTCGATCAGTACGTGCACCAGGCCGAGCGGGCCGAGCCGCCCGCCGGGCGGCACCAGCTCGGTGGCGGCGGCCAGCCGGAAGCCGCCGATCGGCAGGCCCTTCCCGGCGAACCAGCGCTGGCGTGGCAACCAGCCGCGCAGCAGCGGGTCGAGGGAGCGCAGCAGTCCGGGCGCGAGTTCGCGCCCGGCGGCGGTGTCCGCGGCCGACGCCACGGGTGGTGGCGCGGCCGAGCGCACCACCGTCACGGGCGGCGTGTCCGGCGGCGTGACGGGCACGGAAGGGACACGGGTCCAGGAGCGGTCCGACATGACGTCCTTTCCCCGGGGAGTCGCGCACCCTGCCGCTACGAGCGAGCGGCGGGGGCGCCAGCCTCCCGGATGTCGGGTTCGGGCTGTCCGGCGACACGGGGAGCCTGCCCCAGGCGGGTGACAGGAAACCGCCGTACGGGTCCGCCCGCGTGACGTTCGGGTGTCAAGACGCCGACTCCGCCCGGGGCGACGCTGCGACGGGGGGCGGTGCCATTCCGCTGGGTCCTTCCGGATACTGCCAGGGGCCGGCCGAACCCGCTACCGGAGAACGCCACTGGTGGTGCGGGGGCTGGGGGGCCGGACACGACGGCCCCCCGGCCGTCACGACGGGTCGCGGCGCAGCCGGAACCAGTAGAAGCCGTGGCCCGCAAGGGTGAGCAGGTACGGCAGTTGCCCGATCGCCGGGAAACGCACCCCGCCGATCAGCTCCACCGGGTGCCGCCCGGCGAAGGCCCGCAGGTCCAGCTCGGTGGGCTGGGCGAACCGCGAGAAGTTGTTCACGCACAGCACGAGGTCGTCGCCCGACTCCCGCAGGAACGCGAGCACCGCCGGGTTGCTGGACGGCAACTCGGTGAACGAGCCCAGGCCGAAGGCGTGGTTCTGCTTGCGGATCTCGATCATCCGCCGGGTCCAGTGCAGCAGCGAGCTGGGCGAGCTCATCTGCGCCTCGACATTGGTGACCTGGTAGCCGAAGACCGGGTCCATGATCGTCGGCAGGAACAGCCGCCCGGGGTCGGAGGAGGAGAACCCGGCGTTGCGGTCCGGGGTCCACTGCATGGGGGTGCGCACGCCGTCCCGGTCACCGAGCCAGATGTTGTCGCCCATGCCGATCTCGTCGCCGTAGTACAGCACCGGCGAGCCCGGCAGCGACAGCAGCAGAGCGGTGAACAGCTCGATCTGGTTGCGGTCGTTGTCCAGCAGCGGGGCGAGCCGGCGGCGGATGCCGATGTTGGCGCGCATCCGCGGGTCCTTGGCGTACTCCGCGTACATGTAGTCGCGTTCCTCGTCGGTCACCATTTCGAGGGTCAGCTCGTCGTGGTTCCGCAGGAAGATGCCCCACTGGCAGCCGGCCGGGATCGCCGGGGTCTTGGCCAGCACTTCGGAGACCGGGTAGCGCGACTCCCGCCGCACCGCCATGAAGATCCGGGGCATGACGGGGAAGTGGAACGCCATGTGGCACTCGTCGCCGCCCTTGCGGAAGTCGCCGAAGTAGTCGACGACGTCCTCCGGCCACTGGTTCGCCTCGGCCAGCAGCACGGTGTCCGGGTACTGGGTGTCGATCTCGGTACGGACCCGCTTGAGGAAGTCATGGGTGCGCGGCAGGTTCTCGCAGTTGGTGCCCTCCTCCTGGAACAGGTACGGCACCGCGTCCAGCCGGAAGCCGTCGATGCCCAGGTCCAGCCAGAAGCGCAGCGCCGCCAGGATCTCCTCCTGGACGCGCGGGTTCTCGTAGTTGAGGTCCGGCTGGTGGGAGAAGAAGCGGTGCCAGTAGTACTGCTTGCGCACCGGGTCGAACGTCCAGTTCGACGTCTCGGTGTCGACGAAGATGATCCGGGCGTCGCTGAACGCCTTGTCGTCGTCGGCCCAGGTGTAGAAGTCCCCGTACGGCCCCTCGGGGTCGCTGCGGGACGCCTGGAACCACGGGTGCTGGTCGCTCGTGTGGTTCATGACGAAGTCGATGATCACGCGCATGCCGCGCTGGTGCGCGGCGTCCACGAACTCCACGAAGTCGGCGAGGTCGCCGAACTCCGGCAGCACCGCCGTGTAGTCCGCCACGTCGTACCCGCCGTCCCGCAGCGGGGAGGCGAAGAACGGCGGCAGCCACAGGCAGTCCACGCCGAGCCATTGCAGATAGTCGAGTTTGGCGGTGATACCTTTCAGGTCGCCTACACCGTCGCCGTTGCTGTCCTGGAAGGACCGCACGAGGACTTCGTAGAACACCGCCCGTTTGAACCAGTCGGGATCACGGTCCTTGGCCGGTGTGTCCTCGAAGGTGTCAGGGACGGGTTCGTTGACGATCAACTGAGTGACCCTCCGATCGAAGGAGACGGTCGCAGCGACAGGACGTGCGCGGGCGCGTGGCCCGGCTCAAGGCGCACATAGTTGTCCCTGCCCCAGTGGTAGGTGGCCCCGGTGAGCTCGTCGCGCACCGGGAAGGACTCGTGCCAGGAGAGGCCGAGTGCTGTCATGTTCAACGACACGGTCGCCTCCTGGGTGTGGAACGGGTCCAGGTTGACGACCACCAGTACGACATCGTCGCCGCGGCGCTTGGAGTAGACGAGCACCGAATCGTTGTCCACCGGGTGAAAGGTGATGTCCCGCAACTGCTGGAGCGCCGGATGACGGCGGCGCAGCCGGTTGAGCGTGGTGATCAGCGGGGCCAGCGAGCGTCCACCGGCCTCCGCGGCGGCCCAGTCGCGCGGCCGAAGTTCGTACTTCTCCGAGTGCAGGTACTCCTCGCTGCCCGGCTTGGCCGGGGTGGCCTCGCACAGCTCGAAACCCGCGTAGACACCCCACGTCGGCGAGAGCGTGGCGGCGAGGACGGCCCGTACCTCGAAGGCCGGACGGCCGCCGTCCTGCAGATACCCCGGCAGGATGTCGGGGGTGTTCACAAAGAAGTTCGGCCGCATCCAGGAAGCCTTCTCACCGCTCAACTCCCGCATGTAGTCGGCCAGTTCATTCTTATCATTACGCCAGGTGAAGTACGTGTACGACTGCTGGAATCCGATCTGCCCGAGGGTGCTCATCATGGCCGGGCGGGTGAACGCCTCGGCCAGGAAGAGCACGTCGGGGTCGGTGCGGTTGATGTCCGCGATGACCTTCTCCCAGAACACCACCGGCTTGGTGTGCGGGTTGTCGACCCGGAAGATCCGCACCCCGTGGGCCATCCAGTGCCGCAGCACCCGCAGGGTCTCCCGGACGATGCCCGGGAAGTCCTCGTCGAAGGCGATCGGGTAGATGTCCTGGTACTTCTTCGGCGGGTTCTCGGCGTAGGCGATCGTGCCGTCCGGGCGGTGCGCGAACCACTCCGGGTGCTTGGCCACCCATGGATGGTCCGGCGAGCACTGCAACGCGAAGTCCAGCGCCACCTCCATCCGCAGCTCGCGGGCGCGCTCCACGAAGTGGTCGAAGTCCTCCAGGGTGCCCAGGTCCGGGTGGACCGCGTCGTGGCCGCCCGCCGGGGAGCCGATCGCCCACGGCGAGCCGACGTCGTCCGGGCCCGCCGACAGGCTGTTGTTGCGGCCCTTGCGGAACGCGGTGCCGATCGGGTGGATCGGCGGCAGGTACACCACGTCGAAGCCCATCGCGGCCACCGCGGGCAGCCGCTCGGCCGCCGTACGGAAGGTGCCCGAGCGCGGCGGCGCGCCGTCCTCCAGCACCGCCCCCTCCGAGCGCGGGAACAGCTCGTACCAGGACCCGAACAGCGCCCGCTCGCGCTCCACGTGCAGCGGCAGCGGCCGTACCGCGCTCACCAGCTCGCGCAGCGGATACCGGTCGAGCACCGCCACCACCTCGGGGGCCAGCGCCGCCGCGTGCCGGGCGGCGGGCTGCCGGTTCTTGTCGAGCAGCGCGTCCACCGCGGCCAGGACGACCGCCCGCCCGTCGTTCTTCGGTACCCCGGCCGCCGCGCGTTCGTGCAGCTGGGCGCCCTCGGCCAGCACCAGGTCGGTGTCGATCCCGGCCGGGATCTTGATGCCGGCGTGGTGCCGCCAGGTCGCGACCGGGTCCGACCACGCCTCCACCGTGTAGGTCCAGCGCCCTTCGGCCGTCGGGGTGATGTGCGCCCCCCAGCGGTCGGTGCCGGGTTCCAGCTCCCGCATCGGAGTCCACGGCCCCGACCGGCCCGCCGGATCGCGCAGCACCACATTGGCGGCGACGGCGTCGTGTCCCTCGCGGAACACCGTCGCCGTCACCTCGAACGTCTCGCCCACGACCGCCTTCGCGGGGCGGCGGCCGCAGTCGACGAGCGGACGGACATCGAGAACGGGAATGCGACCGATCATTGCCTCACCTGACAGCGCTGGATACGGGACGGACGGGGAGGTGCTGCCGGAGGAGCGCAGGCGGCGCCGAGCAGCCTCCCGCCGCCCGGCTTCCTCCCCGGCTCTTTGTAACTGTTCCCGGCGTTGCGGGCTTGCCTGCATGGCCGCTCCAGTCCGCGTTCACTCTTGTGGAGGTGTGTGGGGGGAGGGACGCCGTGTAGGGGTGTGAGGTGCAGTCTCGTGGCGCGAACGGGACCGCGCAATCGGGAGCCTGCCCAGGGGCCGCGCGGTGAAAGCTCCTTGTGGCCAGGGTTTCGGGAGTTCCGGGAGCGCGTCACGAACGCTCACACGCGCACCCCGCGCCCCAACAGGGGGCGGCTTCATGACGAAACCGGCCACGCGCCCTGATGTGCGCCCCCGCGCACGCCCCCAGGGCACGGGACGCCGCGGACGAGCCCGCGCGGGCCGCCGCCCGGCCGTACTGGGAGGCGGACGCGCCAGCGCCCGTCCCGGGGTCACGGTCGCCTCCGTGAGCCGCCGTTCGAGCGTTTGAACCACCGGATCGTGGAGAGCCCTCACGAGGCCACCGCCGTCCGGGCTACGGTCGAATACGTGAAGGCAATCCGTCGATTCACCGTGCGCACCGTCCTGCCGGAACCTCTGCGCCCGCTCGGGGAGCTGGCCCAGAACCTACGCTGGTCATGGCATCCGGAGACCCGGGAGCTGTTCCAGAGCGTCGACCCCGAGGGTTGGCGGGCCGCCGGGGGTGATCCCGTGCGGCTGCTCGGCGCCGTCTCCAAGGAACGCCTGGCCGCGCTCGCCGCGGACAGACGCTTCCGCCGCCGACTCGCGGCGGCCGCGGAGGACCTCGCCGACTACCTCGGCAACCCCCGCTGGTACCAGGAACAGAGCGACCTGCCCGCCGCCATCGCCTACTTCTCACCCGAGTTCGGCATCACCGCCGCCCTGCCGCAGTACAGCGGCGGCCTCGGCATCCTCGCCGGAGACCACCTCAAGGCCGCCAGCGACCTGGGCGCGCCGATAATCGGCGTCGGCCTGCTCTACCGGCACGGCTACTTCCGCCAGAGCCTGTCCCGCGAGGGCTGGCAGCAGGAGCACTACCCGGTGCTCGACCCCAACGAGCTGCCGGTCACGCTGCTGCGCGAGGAGGACGGCGGCGCCGCCGAGATCACCCTGGTGCTGCCCGGCGGCCGCTCCCTGCACGCCCGGATCTGGAAGGCCCAGGTCGGGCGGGTCCCGCTGCTGCTGCTCGACTCCGACGTGGAGGCCAACCAGCCCGCCGAACGCGACGTCACCGACCGGCTCTACGGCGGCGGCAGCGAGCACCGGCTGCTCCAGGAGATGCTGCTGGGCATCGGCGGGGTGCGGGCGGTCCGCGCCTACTGCCGTATCACCGGCCATCCCGACCCCGAGGTCTTCCACACCAACGAGGGCCACGCCGGCTTCCTCGGCCTGGAGCGCATCCGCGAACTCGCCCTCGAAGGGCTCGACTTCGACGCAGCCCTGGAAGCCGTACGCGCCGGGACGGTGTTCACCACCCACACGCCCGTCCCCGCCGGGATCGACCGCTTCGACCGCGAGCTGGTCGGCCGCCATCTGGGCGACGGCGGCGAGCTGCCGGGCGTCGACATAGGAGCCATCCTCGAACTGGGCATGGAGACCTACCGCGGCGGCGACCCCAACCTGTTCAACATGGCCGTCATGGGCCTGCGGCTCGCCCAGCGGGCCAACGGCGTCTCCACCCTGCACGGCGCCGTCAGCCGCGGGATGTTCGCCGGGCTGTGGCCGGGCTTCGACCCCGAGGACGTGCCGATCACGTCCATCACCAACGGGGTGCACGCCCCCACCTGGGTGGCGCCCGAGGTGCTGCGTCTCGGCGCCCGGCAGATCGGCGCCCAGCGCGCCGAGGACGCCCTCATGGTCGGCGGCGCCGACCGCTGGGAGGCGCTCGGCGAGATCCCCGACACCGCCGTCTGGGAGCTCCGCCGCGAACTGCGCGAACAGCTCGTCGACGACGTACGCCGCCGGGTGCGCGCCTCCTGGCGGCAGCGCGGCGCGGGCGAGGCGGAACTCGGCTGGACCGACAGCGTCCTCGACCCCGACGTCCTCACCATCGGCTTCGCCCGCCGGGTCCCGTCGTACAAGCGGCTCACCCTGATGCTGCGCGACCAGGACCGGCTGATGGAGCTGCTGCTGCACCCCGAGCGGCCGATCCAGATCGTGGTGGCGGGCAAGGCCCACCCGGCCGACGACAGCGGCAAGAAGCTGGTCCAGGAACTGGTCCGCTTCACCGACGACCCGCGGGTGCGGCACCGCATCGTCTTCCTGCCCGACTACGACATGCGGATGGCGCGGCTGCTCTACCCCGGCTGCGACGTCTGGCTGAACAACCCGCTGCGCCCGCTGGAGGCGTGCGGCACCTCGGGCATGAAGGCGGCGCTCAACGGCTGCCTCAACCTGTCGGTGCTCGACGGCTGGTGGGACGAGTGGTTCGACGGCGACAACGGCTGGGCGATCCCCACCGCCGACGGCGTCGTCGACGAGGACCGCCGCGACGAACTGGAGGCGGCCGCGCTGTACGACCTGCTGGAGAAGCAGGTCGCGCCGCGGTTCTACGACCAGGGCGCCCAGGGCGTACCCGAGCGCTGGATCGAGATGGTCCGCCACACCCTGGTCACCCTCGGCCCCAAGGTGCTGGCCGGACGGATGGTCAGGGACTACGTCCGCCTGCTGTACGCGCCCGCCGCCCGCTCGCACCGCGCCATACACGGTGCGGCGGCCGGGGAGCTGGCCGAGTGGAAGCGGAAGGTACGGCAGCGGTGGCCGCAGGTCTCCGTCGAGCACGTGGAGACCAGTTCGGTCGCGGGCACCGCGGAGCTGGGGTCCACCCTCACGCTGCGGGTGCAGGTCGCGCTCGGCGGTCTGGAGGCGGCCGACGTCGACGTCCAGCTGCTGTCCGGCCGGGTCGACTCCTCCGACCGGCTGGCCGAACCCACGGTGACCTCGCTCAAGCCGACGGCCCACCCGGATCTGTCCGGGCGCCACCAGTACGAGGGCCCGCTCACCCTGGACCGCACCGGCCCCTTCGGCTACACCATCCGCGTCCTCCCCGCCCACCCCCTCCTCGCCACCCCGGCCGAACTGGGCCTGGTGGCGGTCCCCCCGGAAACGGAAGGAATGACAGCGGGCGTCCTCCGCTGACGGCTCGCCGCGGGGAGCTTCGCCGCAGGGCCTGAACACACGACGGCGCCCCGTCGGACCGGAGTCCGACGGGG